>JABWBV010000587.1 GCA_013359445.1 Anaerolineales bacterium
AACTGCGCGTACCCAAGATTGCACAAAGCCACCGTCTCCTCAATCTCCTGCTGAGACGCATTCACAAACACCCCCACCGCCTCCACCGCGACATTGCGCCGCACCAACTCATTCTGAATCTCCGCGCAAGCCTCCGGGTTGAGATACCGCTTGCTCAACGAATAAAAGTTATACCCGATCATCTCCGCCCCCGCGTCCACCGCCGCGAGCGCATCTGAAAGAGTGGTGATGCCGCAGATCTTAACCTTCATGGTCCTCACCGCCCAATAGTTTTTCGACTTCTTGAATAACCTGATCTTGAAGATTTTGGAAGTAAGGCATGATGAGTTCTTCTCGAAAATTTTTGGGTTTTTCCGCAGTTAGATGAAAATGTTGTGTTTCATTGCAATTTCTGCAGTAGAGATAAAGCCCATATCCTGGGTTAAGGGAACTCTTTCGGAGAGCAAACGAAAATATCAGTTGTTCGGTTTGGCAATAAGGGCACTCTAATAGTGAGGGATCACTCAAGTCGCCGTGGGTGATAATCGTAGCATTTTGAAGAAGTTGATCTAAAACCTGTTTCCTCGTTTCGATTCTTTGTGCAAATAAACCCACCATTTTTGCCTGATCTTTCGTCTTTACCAACCCCTCCCCGATCAGCATCGCATCTATACCAACCCTTGCCAACTCGCGAACTTCTTTTATTGTCTTGATCCCGCTCTCTGCCACTACAACAACCCCTGCCGGAATATGTGGGTACAAATCTAGTGTTGTTTGCAAACTCACTTTGAAGGTGTGCAAATCGCGGTTATTAATTCCAATTACGCTTGTGCCTGCTTCTAACGCACTATTCAATTCAGCTAGGGTGTGGACTTCTACGAGTGGGGTGAGGGAAAGGGCACGGGATTGAGAAATGAGAGATTGGAGGGTAGGCTGATCGAGCATTGCGGCAATCAAAAGCACCGCGCTCGCCCCTGCCGCGCGAGCTTCGAGCAGTTGATAGGGGTCGAAGATAAAATCCTTTCGCAAAAGGGGGATGGTAGTGACGACTTCAGTCGTTGTCCCGGAACGACTGAAGTCGCCACTGCTAAGAAGATGGGTAATTTCTTGCAAATAGTCCAACCTCCCGCCAAAATATTTCTCATCCGTCAGCACCGAGATCGCCGCCGCGCCATTTTCGGCATAGGTACGCGCCAATCGGAGTGGATCAAAATCTGGACACAGCACCCCCTTGGATGGGGAGCGATGCTTGACTTCAGCGATCAGACGCGGCGCAGGTTTGCTTGAATCCGTCAGGGCGCGGACAAAGTCAGGGGGAATGGGCGTCGCCGCGGCTTGTTTCTCAAGTTCCGCTTCCGAAACTTGTTCCTTAGCCGCGGCCACTTCCGTTCGTTTATGGGCGAAGATTTCTGTGAGGATGCTCATGATAAACTGTGATGTCTCAGGGGAATTTGTAGGAACTCGTTGGGGTTTTGGGTATCAGTTCCCAAGAGTTCCAACAGTTCCCACAAGTTCTTGGCTTTTAATGACCAACGCCTCCAACTTCCCCAACGCGGCCCCACTCTCTAACGATTCGCGCGCGGCCGACAACCCCGTTTCGAGATCCCCGGTTTCGACGGCGAGGGCGGCGGCGGCGTTGAGGAGGATGACATCGCGGAGGGGGGTGGTTTCTTCGCCGGAGAGCAGGGCACGCATCCGGGCGGCGTTTTGGGCGGGGTCGCCTCCGCGCAGTTGGCCGTTGACCGGGCGCAGACCGAGGTCGCGGGCGTCGAGTTCAAACGTGTTCACGCGGCCGTCTTTGAGGTGGCTGACTTTGTTGGGGCCGGAGGTGGTCAGTTCGTCCAACCCGCCTGCTCCGTGAACGACGAACGCGGCCCGCCCGCCCAGCTCGCCCAGCACTTCGGCGAGGGTGGGGGTCAGATCGGGGTCGAACACGCCGATCAGTTGGTGGGTGGCCCCCGCGGGGTTGGTGAGTGGGCCGAGGATGTTGAAGATCGTGCGCTGTCCGAGTTCGCGCCGCGGGCCGATGGCGTGTTTCATCGCGGGGTGAAATTTGGGAGCAAACATAAAGCCGATGCCGATTTCGTCAATGCACTGCCCGACCTGTGCGGGGGTCAGATCGAGGTTGAGGCCGAGCGTTTCGAGCACGTCCGCGCTCCCACATTGGGATGAGGCCGCGCGGTTGCCGTGTTTGGCAACCTTTTGCCCGGCCCCGGCGATGATGAACGCGGCGGCAGTGGAGACGTTGAACGAGTGCGAGCCGTCGCCGCCCGTCCCTGCGGTGTCAATGAGCGCATCGCCGTTGATGTTGGGGGTGACGCGGTTGACGACTTCGCGCATGGCCTGGGCACTGCCGGTGATTTCGGCGGTGGTTTCGCCTTTCATGCGGAGGGCGGTCAGGTACGCGCCGATTTGGGCGGGGGTGGCCTGTCCGGTCATGATGATGGTCATGGCGTCGTAGGCCTCGGACGTGGTGAGGGATTGGCGGTTGATGGTTTTGGCGAGGTAGGGTTTTAACATGGTGGGGTTCCTTTTTCGATCCACTAAGTTCACGAAGGGACACGAAGTTTTTTCCTTAGTGATCTTGGTGATCTTCGTGGATCAGTGTTTTTTGAAAGTGAAGTTCGGGTTTGACGGCAAGGAAGTTTTTGAGAATTTGTTTGCCGTAGGTGGTGAGGATTGATTCGGGATGGAATTGGACGCCGTAGATGGGGTGTTCTTTGTGGCGGAGGGCCATCATTTCGCCTTCTTTGGTGAAGGCGGTGATTTCGAGGGCGTCGGGCAGGGGGTCTTCCACGATGAGGGAGTGGTAGCGGGTGGCCTCGAAGGGGGAGGGGACGCCGGTGAACAGGCCGCCGCCGTAGTGATAGACCGGAGACGTTTTGCCGTGCATCAGCCGGGGGGCGCGGGACACTTTGCCGCCGAACACTTCGCCGATACATTGATGGCCGAGGCAGACGCCCAGTGTGGGGATGTGCGGCCCAAACTGGCGGATGACCTCTTTGGAAATTCCGGCGTCGTCGGGGTCGCCAGGCCCGGGCGAGATCACGATTTGGGCGGGGTTCCGGGCGGCGAGGGCGTCCACAGTGATTTGATCGTTGCGGTACACCTCTATCTCCGCGCCGAGTTCGCCAAGGTATTGGACGAGGTTGTAAGTGAAGGAGTCGTAGTTGTCTATGATTAGGAGCATGGGGGTTTCCTTGGGGTAGATACGGTAGATAAGGTAAATATGGTAGATACAGTAAATAGGGTAGATAAGGCAATAGGGGTACTTTATCTACCCTATTTACCTTATTTACTCTATTTACTTCCTCCCCCCCTCCGCCAACTCAATCGCCACCGCAATCGCCTTGGCCTTATTCACCGTTTCTTCGTACTCCAATTCGGGATCGGAGTCAGCAACGATGCCGGCGCCGGCCTGGATGTGGACGGTTTGGCCTTGCATGACGAGGGTGCGGATGGCGAGGCAGGTGTCGGCGTTGCCGTCGTAGCCGAAGTAGCCGACCGCGCCGGAATAAATGCCGCGCGGTTCGGGTTCGAGGTCACGGATGATTTGCATGGCGCGGACTTTGGGCGCACCGCTGACGGTCCCGGCGGGGAAGGTGGCCCGGACAAGGTCAAACGCATCCAGACCGGGGCGCAATTCCCCGTCCACATGGGAGACGATGTGCATGACATGGGAGTAGCGTTCGACGACCATTTGTTCGCTGACACGGACGGTGCCGTATTTGCAGACGCGGCCCAGGTCGTTGCGGGCGAGGTCTACCAGCATGACGTGTTCGGCGCGTTCTTTGGGGTCGGCGAGGAGATCGTGTTCGAGGGTGCGGTCGGCGGCGGGGGTTTGGCCGCGGGGGCGGGTTCCGGCGATGGGGCGGATGGAGGCGATGCCGTCGGAGTAGCGGACGTGCATTTCGGGGGAAGCGCCGATGAGGTAGAGAGGTTGGGCGTAATCCGCATCCTTCGACTTTGCGGAGCCTCCGCTCAGGATGCTACCGTTATTTACCGTATCCTTTGACTGCGGGGAACCTCCGCCGTTCGGAAGGTGAACGCCGCTCAGGATGCTACCGTTGTTGTGCTCGGGATGTTGCCCTGATGCCAAATTCCCAAAATCGAAGAAGAACATATACGGGGAGGGGTTGAGGCGGCGCAGGGTGCGGTAAATTTCGAAGGGTTGGGCAGTGGTTTCGCGGGAGAAGCGTTGGGAGGGGATAATTTGAAAGGCGTCTCCGGCGGCGATGTGTTCTTTGGCTTTGCGGACGGCGGCGGTGTATTGTTCGCGGGTCATGTTGGAGCGTAGGGGCGTCTGAGAG
>JABWBV010000048.1 GCA_013359445.1 Anaerolineales bacterium
CCGCTTCCGCCGGATTGCCAAATCCGGCGGGGGATTGTCGGCAAATTGCCGCGCAATCCCCCGCGCGCAACGCGCAAAAGAAAAACGCAATTTATATCCTTGTTGAGTATATAATTCATGAGGGCGACGAGGAAATAAATGAACAGCAGATAGAAGATTTTGTTCGTAGTAGGCACTTCAGTGCCAGCTAGGGCTGAAGCCCCCACAACTACTCAGGCCAGACCCTAAAGGTTTTCTTTGCAAGAGATGACCGAGTAAAAATGGGTTCTGTTTGCAAATATGTCCCTGAATGGATCGAGAAAAACCTTTAGGGTCTGTTACAGAGAAACTTGGATGAACCGCAATCATGCGGAAATCATTGGCATAAAAAACACAATGAACGCTCCAGAAAAAACCTTCCCGGCTCCATCGTTTCGGCGCAATCATTTACATATTGCATTTGCCCTGATCTGGCTTCTCCTGGGGGGAATTTTATGGCTCAAATTTGGCGTGCTTTTTCTCATTGGTTAACACCCCATGTTCAAAAACCTCCTCAAATCCGACCTCTTCCTCCTCCTCCTGCTCGCCGCCGCCAAATTCATCCTACACCTGCTCACCAATCACCATTACGGCTTTCACCGCGATGAACTGGCGATGCTGTACGACGCGCGGCACCTCGCGTGGGGGTACGTCGCCTATCCGCCGCTCACCCCGTTTTTGGGACACGTAGAACTGGCGCTCTTTGGCCCTTCGCTGGTCGGGTTCCGCGTTTTCTCCGCGCTGGCGCAGGCGCTCGTGATGGTGTTCGCCGGGCTGATGGCGAAGGAATTGGGCGGGGGACGGGTGGCCCAAATCCTGGCGGCGTCCGGCGCGGGGATTGGCATTCTCACCCTCATTCAGGGCGCGCTCTTCCAGTACGTCGCCTTCGATTTTTTGTGGGTGGTGTTGCTGGCCTATTTCACCCTGCGCCTGCTGAAATCGGACAACCCGCGCTGGTGGATCGGGATGGGCGTGGTGATTGGGCTGGGGATGATGACCCGGTACACGATGGCTGTCCACGTCATCGGCCTGATCCTCGCCGTTCTGCTGACCCCGGCCCGCAAATTTCTCCGATCCCCCTGGCTCTGGGCGGGCGCGGGGGTCGCGTTCGTGATCTTCCTCCCGAATTTGATCTGGCAACTGCAAAACGACTTCATCTCCCTCACCTTTCAGCAAACCATCCGCGCCCGCGACATCGCCATTGGCCGCACGGATGGCTTCCTCCTTGATCAACTCCTCATGCCCAATCCGTTCATGCTTCCGTATTGGCTCGGAGGGCTGTTCTTTTATTTCCGCGACGCGCGTTACCGGGCGCTGGGTTACCTGTCGTTGATCCCCGTTGTGCTCTTTTTCCTTTTGCAAGGGCGCGGCTACTACCCGGCCCCGGTGTACGTTCTGCTGATTGCCGCCGGGATGGTTGCGGTAGAACGCAAACTGACCGCACATCCCCCTCTGTCCGCCCGCCGCATCCTGGCCCAGCACGGCGCGGTCATCGGCCTGGGTGCGATCATCGCCGGGGCGTTGACCCTCCCCCTCGCCCTGATCAACTCCGCATGGTGGGACCTCACCGCCGAAGTTCACGACAACTTTTCCGAGCAAATCGGCTGGCCGGAGCTAACGGAGCAGGTGGCCGCGGTAGCGCACGCGCTCCCCTCCGACGCCCGCGTCGCCGTCCTCGCGGGCAACTACGGTGCGGCGGGCGCGCTCGCCCTGTACGGGCCAGACTACGATCTTCCCCCGCTCATCAGCCCCGCAAACTCCTTCTGGTTGACCGGTCCCCCCGCCGAGGACGTGGACACCCTGATCGTCGTCGGCTACCTCCAGGAATCCGCCGAAGAGTTCTTCCTTTCCTGCAAATTGGCCGGGCACGTGACGAACGCCTACGAAGTGTCTAACGAGGAATTCGGGGGCGAAATTCTGGTTTGCACAGGCTTGCGCCAACCGTGGCGGGAGATGTGGGGGGCGATGCGGAGGTTTATGTGAGGGTCACGGGGTTGGGCGCGGTCAGCGATGAATAGGAATTCATCGCCTGAGAGACAAAACCCGTTGAAACGGGTTGGGGCATTCGGGTTTCAAATGTCTGTGTTTTCTGACGCCGCCGAAATTTTCGGCATTCCCATGTGACTTAACAAAAAAAGCCCTGGTCATGCCGGGGCTTTTTTGTTAAGCCGTTGCAAATTCCGTCAACGGACGCATGTCTGGGTGATGAAAGGCCAACACAATCCTGTCTTGTGGAATGCCCATCTCGATCAGCCGTCCGACCACATCAAAATCCGTCCAATCTTCTTCAACCCAAACTTTTTCGTTGACCAGGCGGATGAAGATCAGAATGTTTTGAATGCGATCTTTGCCGCGCCAGCCATTTTTGAGCACCATGTAAACGCCGTGTTGATCGTCGGTGGAGAGGATGGTTTCAATGGGTTTCTCTTTTGAAGAAGAAAAATGGCCTAAATATTCTTGGAGAACTTTTTTGATCGCGGTTTGAAATTGTTTTATTTGATCCATAAGACAACTTCCTCACTTTCAACATTTACAACCAGCAGACGAAGTTGAAAACGTTCAGGATTTTCTGATTTCCACGTTGTGCTTCGAGAAGTTTTTCAGCCGCGAGATCAACGGCAAGCGAAATTTCTTCAAAATTCAACTCAAAGGGATCGGCGGTAATCGTCCATCCATCTTTGATGAGGGCTATTTTGATGGATTCATGGATAAAATCTCTTGCCATGATGAGAGTATAACATCAAACTTGTTGTCACAAGTTGGCCTGAGTTTGGCTCTGTAGAATCAGGGTAAAGGCCAGTTTTTGGCGCAGAAGTCGGAAGGAGCGGGTTTAGCTTGCAAGGGCGATACTGGGGTTTGGAAAGGAGAAAACAAGGGAAAAAGTCGTATAAAAGCAGAAGATTAACCTTGAATTTCCCATTGGATTTCACTGTATAATTAATTATGCTTAATAGGGCATTATCAAATCATAAACTGCATTTCATCACAATACATAATGAGGTAAATAATGAAATATGCAATCGTCACAAAAATAAACGCCACGCAAACAGCGCCTTTTCGGGGTTTTGTAAAACCATATATCATAGAAGATGATAATAGCTATCGAGTATCTAAAGATGATGAGTTTCCAAATAGAAATTCAATTTTTATTACCGGAGGATACAACGAACTAGATGAGAAATTCACTAACAATGAACTTTTTCGCATTCCATTTGAAGAAGCTGATAATTATGAGGAGCTAAACCCTAACTCAAGCCTTTATGCGGCCCATGGCCGTAATGCTACTCCACTGGGACAATGGGATTATTTTTATGTAATCGATAAAGATATTGACTATAAACAGCTAGAAGCTAAGAATATTGTTTTTAAACCGTTAGGACATCGAATATATATCATATCTGCTATTGGTAATTATTTGCTTGGGCCATTTAATTATGGCGAACCTCAATTCGTAATAGAAAACAATACCTATCAAGTTAAGCTACATCCATACCCACATTTACCTACGATTAATAGCTTAAATGATTGGCATGCCTTAAAAATCCCTTACAATTCCTATCCAGTTATTTCAGTAGGTGAGGCGAAAATTTTGGTGGCGAAATTAGATGATATTTCGAAAAACGAGCCCGAGATTATTGATTATATTTCTGACGAACAATTATTAAAATGGGGGAATGATTGGCTAGCTTCCTTTGAAACAACTAAAGAAAAAGGATTAGCAAAACGACAGCTCAGATCTTTTCAAAGCGCCATCGAACAATTGCCAGTAAGTGACACGGATTTTTTCAAGGAACGACGCAAAAGATTAATAGAAACACTTGATAAGACCAATTTATGGATTGAACAACGTTCTATATTAATAAATGATTTCTTAAGTACAGATACCGGGAAGAAGCAAGTTGAACTATATCTTGAATCGATAAAGGATAGTTTAGAAGATCAATGGAGAAGCAAGAATCAAGAAAAAGAAGAAGAAGCAAAATCAAGGTTAAATGATATTGAAAATAAAATTTCTAAAAAAAGAGATGAGTTGGAAAATATCAATCAGGTGCTCGAACAAACAAAAGAGGAAATAAATATACAAAAGAGAGACGAATTAGATCAAGAAAATCAGTCTCTTATGCAACAAATCCGAGCAAAAAAGCAAGATTTAGAGGAGATTTTATCTAAGATTAATATAGGAAAAGAAATTGATGAATTAAAAAATGAAAGATATTATCTACAAAGAGAAAATGATGAGGCAAAAGAAAAACAGCGAGAGCTAAAAAATGATGTAGAAAGTTTACAAAGAACAATGACTCAACTTTCTAATCAAAATGCAAATGAAATGAAAAAAAGGCTTAATGACTTAAAGCCATACATTGATTTATTAAATGGGATTGTGCCTTTTACATCTAAAGAAAGTAGAAAAAATTATCCGGTGATTGTTAGAGATAATGTTCCAAGTGATGTTAAGGAATTAGTCCAAGAAATTGTTGATAAATTGAAGAGATATGATCGGGATTATGAATTTGAAGACGTTGTCAACTTCCTTATTTCCATTCATCAAAATTTCCTAACGATGTTTGCTGGACTGCCTGGTACTGGAAAAACGTCCCTCGCAACATATCTAGCCAAAGTCATTGGACTTACAGATCAAAAACGCTTTCAATCAGTAGCTGTAGCTAGAGGGTGGACTTCACAACGAGATATTATTGGTTTTTATAATCCCTTGAGTGGTACCTTTCAAGCTTCTTCGACGGGGCTTTATCCTTTACTCAAACAAGGCCACTGGGAATATCAAGAGAAGAAAGAAATGTATCCAATTTGGGTGTTATTGGATGAAGCTAATTTAAGTCCTATAGAACATTACTGGTCGTCCTTTTTGGATATGTGTGATCCACACTCACCTAGAATTCTCCAAAATAATGATCCTGAGGTAAACGGGAACTTAACAATACCCGAATCTGTGCGTTTCATTGGCACAATTAATTATGACAATACAACCGAACCTTTATCTCCAAGAATAATTGATAGAGTCCCCATTATCAAATTGCATCCATCTAAAAAGCCAATTGTTTTTGAGAACTTTGATAGTAATGAATTGGAGCAGGAAAAAATCATCCCCTACAAAGATTTTAAACTATTATTTAATATTCCTTCAGATCAAAAAGAATTGACTCAAGATGAGAGAAGAATGCTAGAAAAAATAATAGAAATACTCTCTTCGCCGGATGCAGAATTTGGAACCCCAATAATAATAAGTCCTCGAAAACAGCGGTTAATTCGTGACTACTGCGGTATGGCTAGAAAATTATTAGAAGAGAGTTATCCACTTCGCGGGTTTGATTTTGCAGTTGCTCAATATATATTACCAACGATAAATGGAAGCGGTCCAAAATATAGAAACCGCTTAGAGAAGTTAAAGAAAGATGTTATTAATCAGCTCGATTATTCGTCTAGTATGCTAGAGCGGATAATCGATATTGGCGAAAATGAACATCAGTTCTTTAGATTTTTTGTATAGCAAACTATGAATCATTCTGTGGATTTAATTATAGTTTTTCCTTTAGAACAAAATAGTATAGTTCTCCCATTGGCGGAAGAACTATCACTAATGGCAAATAGTTTTAGACATATAAAAGAAGATGACGTTTTATATTTTAAATTACGTTCAAAGGATGCTCTTCCTGATCCCATCATTTGGATACAAGATATTGAATTTAATTTTAGTGAACCAGCGTATGTAAATGGCTATTTCGAATATTATTTTCCAGAGACTAAAGACAGCCGCCCTTTCTTAAATCACTTTGGGCAAAGCGATTTAGTAATCGAAATTCAGAATGGAACGAGTATTTTTCTCTATACTTCTTTAGAGGTAATAGCCAAAAACAACAATGCAATAAGAGCTGAGTATATGTTGGACTATTTAGAAGGGAGAATGGAAGATGTCGTGAGAGCCTGTTTTAGTATTACTCACCAAAAAGGGGACCCAATTCAAGCACAAGCTACACATGCATTTACATTATTGCAAGAAATAAAACAGGGGCTGAATGTGTTTTTTACCTATCGCAGTCGTTTTATAGAAAAAAGGCGTTCTCGGATTATTCCACAATCTGATTTGAAAGAATTGTCGTCAGCCCATATTTCTGAGAACTCAATCTATTGGCTAATCAACAATTTGGATCAACTAGATGGTAATTATTTACATGATTCCTCTACTGTTATGGTAAATGGGCGTAGATTTAGAGTGCAACAAATTGAGTCAGATTCTTTAATTGAAAATACAAATGTATATGAAAATCAAGTAATTATGGGCTATCTTGAGGATCTATTGGCAACCTTAATTAATATTGAGCATGATTACTCTAAACTTGAGCGTCAACTTCCAAAAAACGACCCTATAAGGCAAATACCGAGTGGATATCAGAGTCTTACGGAATTGCGCGAAAAATTTGGGAAAAAATATTTTTCCAAATTGCTTACTGAATGTCATGAGCTTCAAAAACAATGTCGTGAAAGCATAAAATTTTGTAATCAATATTTACCTGTAAAGCAGGTGGTTCGAGAAATGCCTAAAATGACGGATGGCTTCAACGCCTATTCACATTATAGAGAGGTATTTAGGCAAATAGTAAGTTGGTATAGGTTAGGTAAACTTAATGTTTCCGGAGAGCGTTTTCTTTATAGCTTAAGAACATTAGA
Source organism: Anaerolineales bacterium (assembly GCA_013359445.1). GTDB lineage: Bacteria > Chloroflexota > Anaerolineae > Anaerolineales > JABWBV01 > JABWBV01. Next base: position 6,703 of record JABWBV010000048.1, read on the forward strand.
TAAATTATATGAATTCTTCTGTCTATTTAACTTAATTGATGCTTTAAGTGCAAGTGATTTTCATATGATTCGCTCAATGAGGGAGGAAAAAGATGCAACTTTGTGGGAAACAAATCCTGACAGCATATATGATTTTGTTGACAAAGATGATGTTCATATTCGATTACATTACGAACCACATATTAACACAACAGCAGATTCTGAGCATACACCTATTTATGTATATGCAAACTCTAGGGCGAAATGGGGATTCCTAGCCCCAGATTTCTTAATGGAAATCCATTATCGAGGGAATTTAGAATATGCGATATTTGATAGCAAATACACAAATCAAAAAAATGCTACTCACAAATATTTACCCGAACTTACTATGAAATATATTCATAGTATTGGTCAAAAAGAAGGTGGGTATTCACCCATTAAAGCCATGATCATTTTATTTTCTGGCGATGTTTTAAATTTATCTGGCACAAGTATTAACTACCATCGTAAAGAATTTGATATTTTCTCTGTTTCCCCAATTTTCCCTATACTTGGAGCTATCTGTATTTCCCCTGCAACAGACAAAATAACTGACATAAAGAAACCAACTCCTAATTTAGCAAAATTTTTACGCAGATTAATAAAAGTCTTAACGGATTTCTCATCACATAAAGTTGAAGTCTATTAATCTTGTTTGATTCGAGTTTTCTGGCAAAGATGAAAGCCTGACAAGCCAGACTAAAGTCCTCTCCACCCAAGGACACACTACACCCTCGAACAAGACTACCTCGGAGAATTCACAGACGCCAAATCGCGCCGGATCATCATCACCATTCTCAACGAAGAACCCGCCGATGAAGAAATCAATCTCGCTTTATTGAGCGAACCCGCCCTCGCACAGGACTGGGATCGCCCGGAAGAGGACATGGCATGGTCACACTTAGCCCAGCTTCCATCGTTGTAGTCCCCTTTCCATTCGCCCAACCCCCACAAAAAAGCGCCGGACAAGTCCGGCGCTTTTCCATTTCCGCATAAACCCCTCAATCCCTACACCCCATACACCTCCCCAAACTTCCCCTCCAAATACCCCAAATACGGCCCCGTATCAATCGGCCCGCCCGTGGCCTTCTGGATCAAATCCTTCGGCGTGTACTTGCGCCCGAACTGATGGACATGCGCCCCCAACCACTCCCGGATCGGCGTGATATTGCCCGCCCGCATCAACTCATCCTGCGGCAGGTCTTTCGCCATCATACTCCACCACTGCGACGCAATGATATTCCCCAGCGCGTACGACTGGAAATGCCCGATCAGCCCCCACGACCAATGGACATCCTGCAAAACCCCCTCCCGGTCATTCGGCGGCGTGATGCCCAAATATTCCTGGAACTTCGCACGCCACGCGTCGGGCAGGTCTTTCACCGCCAACCGCCCTTCGAGCAGGGCCACTTCAATCTCAAACCGGATGATGATATGCAGGTTGTAACTCACCTCGTCCGCTTCCACCCGGATGAACGAAGGCTGAACCTTGTTCACCGCGCGAAAAAACGCGTCGGGGGTCACGTGCCCCAACTGGGCGGGGAAATATTTTTGCAAGATCGGCAAAAGTGCGTGACTAAACGCCGCACTGCGCCCGATCAGATTCTCAAACAACCGCGACTGACTCTCGTGGACCCCCGCGGACGCCCCGCGCGCCGTGGGTAGCCCCTCCAAGCGTTGCGGCACGCCCAACTCATACAGCGCGTGCCCCGTCTCGTGCAACGTCCCAAACAAACACGGGGCCAGAAAATCCTCATACACCCGTGTCGTAATCCGCACATCGTTCACGCTAAACGAAGTCGCAAACGGATGCGCGACGGTATCCAACCGCCCGCGTTTGAGGTCGTACCCGAGCATTTTCGCCGCCTCCAAAGACGCCGCCAACTGTGCCTCGCGGGGGAATTTCTGATGCAGAAGGCTGTCATCCAGGTCCACGCCGCTGTCCATGATGCGGTGGAGCAGGTCGCTTTGCGGGCCTTTCACCTCGTTGAAGATGCGCTCGACTTCGGCTTTGGTCAGTCCCTGTTCCACGCGGTCGAGCAGGGCGTCGTAGGGGTGAGCGACGTGCGGGAAACAGGAGGCGTACTCCCGCGCGAGGGCGAATACCTTTTCGAGATGGGGCAGGAACGCGGCGAAATCATTCTCTGCCCGGGCCTTTTGCCACGCCATCGTCGCGAGGCCGTTCGTCTCGGACATGCGGCTGACGAGGTCGGACGGGGTCGCACGGGCGCGGGTGTACTCGCGCTGGGCGAGCCGGATCAGGCCAAATTCGTCGGAGTCGGGGTCGAGGGAGTGTTTCCACTCGTCCAGGTTTTCGAGCAGTTCGCCCATTTCGTCGCTGGTTTCGATCTCGTGGATCACGCGCGCAAGGGTCGCCGATTGCCGGGCACGGGCCGCCGCGCCGCCGGAGGGCATGTACGCAGAGCGGTCCCAACTCAACACGCCCGCGGCCTTGCCGAGGTCGTGAATGTCTTCCATTAATTTTTGAAAACGGGTGTATTTGTCTTGCATGAGGGTCTCTTTTGAATAAAAATTTTTTCCACGAAGGCCACGAAGGATCACAAAGTTTTAGAATTTATCCTTCGTGCCCTTCGTACCCTTCGTGGATCAACTCTCCAAATATTTCCTCAACCGCCTCTCCGCCCGTTCGAGGAATTTGGGGAAATATTCCTGATTTTCAGGATTATCGGAGAAAAGCAGGTAGTTGAGCAAATCCAGCTCACGCCAGGCGATGAGGGTGGGGATGGGATCGGGGGACGTGACCGGCCAGGGGCGGAGGGATTCGTATCCGGCCTGGTAGGCGTCTTTCAGGGCGAGGTATTCGGGATGAGATTGGACGTAGTAATAGGTAATGGCGATGTCCTGCACGGGATAGCCAATCGAACAATCATCAAAATCGAGGGCGGCCAATCCCCCGCGATGAACGCGGATGTTGTATGCGTGCAGGTCGGCGTGGAGGACCAACGGCGGGATGGGGTAGGCGTACAGGGTTGCCAACACCCCCTCCACGCGGGCGGCAACCGTCTCGAACAGGGCACGACGTTCGGGGGTGATCAACCCGCTCGGGTCGGAGTCCTGTTCCAAAAAATTGCCGTGGTCGAACGGAAACACGTTATCCATCTTCCGCAGATAAAAGCCGGGCGGGGGGACAAAACTTTCGGCGTGGGTGTGCAGTTGGGCAGTGAGCACGCCCACCTGCCGAAAATTCTCCGGGCGCATGTCGTGGACGAGGTCTTTGCCCGGCACCCAGCTAAAGACGGCGCAATGCCGGGGGTCGGGGACTTCCGGGGCGGTCGCGGTGGTGACGAGGTCGCCCGCGCGGTTCGCGAGGGGGACAGGGATTTTCAACGCGGTATCCCGCCCCAGCGCGGCGAGCCACGCCATTTCGGACTGGATTTGTGCAAGAGAGCGGGCAGTGGGCAGGTTGATGCGAATGACGTACTTCTGCCCGTCCACGGTGTCCACGCGAAAGATGGTGTTGTACGCATGTTGAAGCAAACGCACGCGGCGCAATTCGAGCGGGTATTGTTGCAACGCGTTGAGGGCCAGGGTTCGCAAACGGTGCACCTGGCCGCGATGGGTGAGGGAGGCGAAGGGGGGGGAGGAGGAGGACATGGGGGTATTATACGTGATGGTAATGAGTAACGAGTAATGAGTAAAAAAACTCATTACTCGTTACTCATTACTTCCCCGCGTGATAGAATTCCTCAAAATTTCGCTCAAGGAACCCCCATGCCCGCACCACGCAAACCTGTTTTACTCGATCACATTTATCTCGCCCGTATTCAATTTGAAAAGCTGATCAACAGCCTCACCGACCTCCAACTGACCACCCCTGGCGTCCAGGGGACGTGGTCGGTGAAGGACATGCTCGCCCATCTGGCCGCGTGGGAACAGTTGACGCTAGAGCGGTTAACCAGTTGGCTGGAAAACCGACCTTTGAACTTCCGCGCCATCAAAACGGATGAAGATGTGGAGTGGATGAATGAAAAGGTGTATTTACGCAATCGGGTCCGTTCGCTGGCAGATGTGCGGGAAGATTTTCAACTGGCCCACCCCCGGTTGATGGAAAAGGTGGAAAAACTGGATAAACAGGTGTTGGAGCAGGACGCGCCGTTGGGGTGGGCGAATGGTCGCCCGCTCTGGCAGTTGATCGCCGATAACACGTATTTGCATTATGCCGAACATCAGGCGGCGATTGAAGCCTGGCTCGCGCGGGTGTCCAAGTGGACGATCCGCGAGGAAACCCCCGAAGATGTGGCCGGGGTACGCCGCGTGGAAGAACTGGCGTTTGGCCGCCCAGACGAGGCGAACATGGTGGATGGCGTCCGCGCGCGTGGGGCGGTGACCCTTTCGCTGGTGGCGGTGGAGGGGGAGGAGATCATCGGGCATGTGCTATTCAGCCCGGTGACGATTTCGGATGGGAAACGGCCTGCCCCGAAGGACGGGGAGGGGGTCGTGGAAGGGGTTGGGTTAGCGCCGTTGGCGGTGCTCCCTACCCATCAGAAGTTGGGGGTCGGGTCGGCACTATGTCACGCGGGGTTGGTGGAACTGGCGGCGCGCGGGCACAAGATCGCGGTCGTGTTGGGGCACATGGAATATTATCCCCGCTTTGGGTTTCAAGCCGCGGAGGATTACGACCTGCGTTGTAAGTGGGACGTGCCCGCGGGGGCGTTTATGGTGAAGGAGTTGCAGGAGGATGCGTTGGAGGGGGTGACGGGGATGGTGGAATACGCGCCGGAGTTTGGGTAAACAGAATGACCAAAAAAAAGAGAGCGGTGAACCTGGTAGGTTCACCGCTCTCTTTTTTTTAGGATGTCTTGTGGATCGCGCGGGCAGGGGATTTCTTTCCACGCCCCTGGTTGCAAATCCCCCAACGTCCACGGGCCGATGGCGGCGCGGATGAGGCGCAGGGTGGGGTGGCCGACTGCCGCGGTCATCCGGCGAATCTGGCGTTTTTTGCCTTCGACGATTTCCAACTCCAACCACGCGGTGGGGACGGATTTCCGGTAGCGGATGGGGGGCTCGCGCTCCCAGATGGGCGGGGGTTCGATGGGGCGAACTTTGGCGGGGAGGGTGAGGCCGTCTTTCAGCAGGACGCCGCGGGCGAGGTGAGCCAGGGCGGTTTCGTCGGGCAAACGTTCAACCTGCACCCAGTAGATTTTGGGGAGTTTGTGTTGGGGTTCGGCGATGTGGTATTGGAGCCATCCCGCGTCGGTGAGGATCACCAGCCCTTCGCTGTCGAAGTCCAGGCGTCCGGCGGCGTACACATTGGGGATGGGGACGTAATCCGCGAGGGTGGGGCGGCCCTCGGCGTCGGTGAACTGACAGAGGGTGTTGAAGGGTTTGTTGAGGAGGATCAGTCTACTCATCCACCAACTCATCCAACACCGACAACTTGCTTCTCCCCCTCCCCTGGCGGGCGGCTTGCGTGAGATTGCGTTTGGTAGCGGCGTCTTGCACAGCCTGGCGAACGGCAGAACTTTGCTCTACGAGTTTGAGAAATTGGGTGCGTTCCAGGCTCAGGGTGAGGGTGGGGAGCAGGACTTTGATCGAGGCCCCGCGTGGGCTGTCTTGGAGCAGGGCAATTTCGCCAAAATAATCGCCATCGTGCAGAACATCCAAATCAATCTGTTTGCCATCAAAGCCGGTAAATTGAATCGCTATCTTGCCGCGCACGATGATGTAAAACCGCGCACCGGGATCGCCCTGACGGAAGATGTACTGTCCCGGTTCGTAATTGCTGGCGGTGAACTGCCCGGCGATGGTTTCCAGCAAGGCCAGATCAAGATGCTCGAACAACGGCACCGCCCGTAGGCGATCCGGGCGAACTTCGGCCATCCGTCCATCGGCGCTGATGGTAAAACCGCTTTGCAATTGCCAAAACCGCGCGTACAGCCCCGCGTTATTCACCAAGGCCGCATGAGGCCCTGCTTCCACCACCTGGCCTTGATCGAGCACGATGATTTGGCGCGCATACCGCGCCACAGACGACAGCCGGTGGGTGACCATCAACAAGGTATGGCGTGTCCCTAATTGACGCAGGGTTTCCATCACGGCGAGTTCCGTTTCGGGATCGAGGGCGGCAGTGGGTTCGTCCAAGACGAGCAGGCTGGGTTTGCGGAGTAACGCGCGGGCCAGGGCAATCCGTTGGCGTTGGCCGGGGGAGAGCAGTTTGCCGCCTTCACCCACCCCGGTATCATATCCTTGTGGCAGGCGCAAAATATCTTCGTGAACCCCGGAAGCCTTCGCGGCGGCTTCGATCTCGGCCTGGCTCGCGTCCGGGGAGGTGAGGGCGATGTTGGTGCGAACGTTGGTGTTCAACAAGACTGGTTCTTGTAGGACAACGCCGATTTGCTGATGCAGGCTATCCAGTTGAAATTGTTGTAAATCTACGCCATCTACCAAAATGCGCCCCGAAATGGGATCGTAAAACCGGATTAGCAGATGAAGCAGGGTGCTTTTGCCCGTACCACTGCGTCCCACCAGGGCAGTCATATTCCCCGCGGGAATCGTGCAGGTGATGCCGTCCAGAATCGCGCGGTCGGGGGTATGGCGAAAGCGTACCTCTTCAAACGTGATGTCCCGCGTGATGTTGTCCAGCACCGCCGCGTGGGGGGTTTCCACGGGCATCACCGCCTGTTGAGAAAACAGATCGAGGCGTTCCAACCCGGTGGAGGCGGAAACGAGGTCGTTAAAAAACGTGGTGAGTTTGGTAATGGCGTCCCCCGCTTTGGCGAGCAGAGGAATGAACGTGAGGAAGGTCGCCACGGTCAACCAGCCGTTAAACGCCATGTAGCCGCCAATGATGATCACAACGCTGTTGAGGATCAAATTTTGCAGATTGGTGAGTGTGCCCACCAACCGTTTGAGAAAATAACTACGCCTGGCCCCCGCCTTAAACCCGCCACGAATTTCCGGCCAGACACCGGCCCAACCATGCACCGGGTCTTTGCGATCCCGCCCAATCCGCGCTTTGAACCGTTGAATCTCCGCTTTTTGCAGGCCAAACGCCCGAACAACCGCCTGCGCTTGCACGTTATCCTGCACGGCAAACGCGGCGCGGGCATCGCTCGTTTTACTGCGGTAATCGGCTTCCCCCGCCCAACGGATCGCCGTGCGCGGGAGCAGGATCACGAACGGGAGCACCACCCCGACCGCCAGCGCCAACCGCCAGTCCAGCGCAATCAGTGCGCTGACCACCAGCCCCAATTGGAGCAGGGCGGAGAAGGCGTTCGGGAGCAGAGTCCGCAGGGCATCGCGAAAAGTGACCAACTCGCTCGCAAACAGGGCCACGATTTCCCCTGGCTGGGTTTGGGTAAAAAAGCGGGCGGGGATGTATTGCAGGGCGGTGAACAGTTCCAGGCGCAGGTCCTTTTTCAGTTCGTCCTCCGCCCGTCCGATCATGTAATCGGCGGCGAGATTAAAGATCGTAGACACGAGAAACAGCGCCGCCAGACTCCCTAAAATCGCCAAAAACCGTCCCCAACTTTGGGGCGTGATGGCCTCGTCCACGATCAGTTTGGGGCTAACCGTAAAGCTGACACTAAAAAATTGCGTCAAAATAATCGCGGCAATCACCACCAGATACTCGATCCAGTAGGGCCGCAGATAGCGGAATGAGCGGAGCAGGAGTTTGCGAATACTGCCCCGCTCCATTTTGGGCAGGGTGGGAGAAGGAGTCATTGTTAAAGATTGTACATGAGGGCAGAGGGTTGTGTCTAGTTGACCCACAAAATGAAGTAGAATTAGCCATCCCCCCATTCAAGGAACCCCCCATGTGTAATAACGTTGTCGCGCTTGGAAACGCCACTGCCGATGGTTCGGTCTTATTCGGCAAAAACAGTGATCGAGAACCCAACGAGGCCCACTACTTGCGCGCCATCCCCCGCGCCACCCACGCCCCGGGCAGTGTGGTGCAATGCACGTACATTGAAATCCCGCAAGTAGCCGAGACAAACGCCGTCCTCCTCGCCCAACCGTGCTGGATTTGGGGCGCAGAAATGGGCGCAAACGATCAGGGCGTGGTGATAGGCAATACGGCGGTGTACTCCAAAGTCCCCTACGAAACCGGCCCCGGCCTGATCGGGATGGACTTCCTGCGCCTGGCCCTCGAACGCGCCAACACCGCCCGCGCCGCGCTGGACGTGATCACCTCTCTGCTCGAAAAATACGGGCAAGGCGGCAACGACGGTTTTTCTTTTAAGTTCTACTACCACAACAGTTTTCTGATCGCCGATGCGACCAGCGCGTGGAAACTGGAAACCGCCGGGCGGCAGTGGGTGGCCCAACAAATCAAAGACATTGGGGCAACAACCAATGCTCTCACGATCACGACCCAATACGACCTCGCCTCCAAAGACCTGGTGCAGTACGCCCTCCAACAGGGGTGGTGCAAATCCCCCGCAGATTTCAACTTCAAACAGTGTTACAGTGGCCCCGGCTTTTATCCCAGTTACTTGTACACCCTGCTTGGGCGCGGTGATCAACGTCAGGCGCGCCTTATGTCCTTGCTCAACCAACAAAAAGGGCAACTAACCCCCAAAAGTATCATGACCATCCTCCGGGATCACGGGGCGAATCAACCTTCTGACTGGTCCCCCGGCCCCGGCTTTTTCGAAAACACCGTCTGTATGCACGCGGGGTTCGGTCCCATTCGCGTGGACCAATCCTGCGGCTCCCTCGTCTCCCGACTGACCGCGACCGGGCAGAATCACTGGGCAACCGGGAGTTCCGCGCCCTGTACAGGCCTCTTCAAACCCGTCTGGGTGGATGCCCTGCCCGACACCGGCCCCGCCCCCACAGAGCGCTACAACCACACCTCCCTCTGGTGGCGGCACGAATCCCTGCACCGGGCCATCTTGCAGGATTACGCCCACCGCCTCGCCGCCTTCCACCCCGAACAGGCCGCGCTGGAAGCCGAGTTCATCGCGGGGGCACTCGCCCAAACAAACGCCCCCCCAGCCGAACGCCTCGCCTTTGCCACCGCCAGCTTTGCCCAGGCCGATGCCCTCACCCAAAAATGGGCCAACCAAATGCTCACGATGCCCGTGCAACAACCCCCGCCCGGCCTTTACACCCGCGCGTGGAACAAATTCAATAAAGAAGCCAGTTTTGTCGAGGGGAACACCCAAGCGTACACCAACATGCCCTAAAAATCCTCCCGTAACCTCCCGTTCGTAGTGAGGCACGCCAGTGCCGGAGGGGCGGCACTGGCGTGCCTCACTACGAACAAAGGCTTCTTATGATCTCCGCCAATCCTAACCCCCAGACCCACGCCGAACGGTTGGCGCGCGCCCAACAAATCGCCGCGCAACTGCAAGCCCATTTCGGAGATGAACTCCTCGCCCTGGGCGTGTATGGCTCCCTTGCGCGAGGCACCGACGGCCCATATTCCGACATCGAAATGTGGTGCATTCTGCGCGGCGAGGAAATAGACTACGCTTACGAATGGACCCCTGGCCCCTGGAAAGCGGAAGTGGACGTGCGGAGTCTGGATACCATTCAACACGAAGCGGCAGACCTCGACGAAGACTGGGCCATGACACACGGCTCGTTTGCCCACGTTCTGCCATTGTACGATCCCGAGGGGATTTTCCCCACGCTGGCGGAGCGGGTCTTTGCCCATGCGGACACGGAGTTCGAGGCGCTTATCCATGCTGTCATCGTTGGGGAGATTTATGAACTTGTCGGGAAAATCCGTAATTTGTCGGCTGTTTATGCCGAGACATTGCCCCCTTCGCTACCTTTATACATCGTTAGCCTTGCCCGGTATAGTGTGTGGCTGGTCGGGCTGGCAAACCGGCGGCTCTATACAACCACGTCGGTTATGTTTGCCGAATCGCTTACCTTTTCGGATTATCCAACAGAATACGCAGAACTCTGTGAGGTGGTGATGTCCGGGAGACTTTCTGAGCCAGAGCGGTTGTATGAGGTGGTGGAAAAATTTTGGGCAGGGGTGAAACGTTGGGCAACGGTTCGAGGGCTGGAGATCAACCAAACGCTTGAACACTTGCTATTACATCCGACATATACTCAACACGGATAGAAATTGCGCTTTTGTGATTTCGGTCGCGCGCGGGGGATTGCCAAATCCCCTGCCGGATTTGGCAATCCGGCGGAAGCGAAAATCTTTGTAAAAAAACGCAGTTCATGCCCGTTCTCAGTATAAAAAAAGGACTGGAAGGGGGAATGTACATTCCTCCATCCAGCCCTTTTTTTCGAGTTTTACCGCTTCAAGCCAGACCCTAAAGGTTTCGTTTGTAAGAGAAGACTGCATAAAAATGTACCTCGTTTGCAACTGATTTTCTGAATTCATCGAGAAAAACCTTTAGGGTCTGAGCAGTTACTAAAAAGGATTACTTTCCAGCGTAAAAACTCATCAATACAGTCCCCTTCGCGTCCAGCAAAGCCAGGGAAGATCGTTCAATCTGGTAGCTTACAACCTGGGTGAGGGCGTTCAAAAAGGTGGCTTCTCGAAGGGCGACTTCTTCTTCGCAGGCAATTTTTGTACCGCCGACAATGCTCAGGCTGAGTTTTTCGCCATCCAACGCATACTCGGCAAAAAACTGGTTACACCCGGACGAACCCGCCGCTTGCCCGCCCTCAAACTGAATGTTTATGTTTTCGTCCGTCGCCGAACTGACCACCGCGTCCCCTTCCGTGAGGCCACTCAACAGCCAGTTGGTGCCTTCCAAAGCGGTGGGCTGGGCCGGGTCAAAGGTCAGATCGCCTTCAGACGTGTGGATGATCAATTGGGTTCCTGCAAATTCCACGGTTTGCGCCTTTTGCATCCAGGCCAGAAATTTGGTTTCTTGATCCATCAGTTCCGCAGGTTCGCAAAACATCAGCGTCGTCATAAACCCTTCTGTGCTAAAAGAGATGGTGTCGCCCTCAAGCGTGAACGAGGCCCCGTATCCATTACACCCGGCGGAACCGCTTACCTGCCCGTCCGCAAAATCGAGCGTGAGGTGGCTGTTTTCGACAGGGGGGGTGAGCGCGTCCGGGGAGCCAAACCCGATCAGGTTCCATTGGGTTCCATCCAGGGATGATGAAGGGGACCCCGGCTGTGCGGGTGAGCAGGCAGAGAGTGCGATCACAACGATCAGCAGGATAAGCAGAAGGGGGGAAAATAATTTGTTTAACATTTTTTTACTCCTAAGTGGTTTTTATCACAAAGTCACAACGCCCCTTCTCCCCAGTGAGTTCCACTTCCCCGGGAATTCTTATTCGGCGTTTATCTTATGCCATAACGGGTCAGGCGAACCACTTCCCTGGCTGATTTGTTAAAAACCAAACGCCCTGTAAGTCCTTCATACAGAGCACGAAATATCCAATCCCCGCGTATAATTGCCCTTATGACCACGCCTTACCAAGTTCTCATCCCCCTGCTCAACCCCAACGAACCCGACGCGCTGATTGCCAGTTTACAAATTACAGAAGGGCAAGCCGTCACCAAAGGGGATTTGCTCTGCACACTGGAGACAACTAAATCCGCGAATGATCTGCACGCGGAAGCGGATGGGTATGTGATCGGCCTACGCGCCCAGGCGGGGGACACGTGCCGCGCGGGGGACACGCTCTGTTACCTGTCCCCTGACCGGGACTGGACCCCGCCCACCAGCGCCACCCCGCGCGCTCCCGTGGAAACGTCCATCCCAGAAGGGCTTCGCATTTCCCGCCCAGCCTTGGACCTCGCGCGGGAGAAGGGTCTCGATCTGAGTACCCTCCCCATTGGGCCAATGATCACCCGCGAGATGGTGGAAAAACTGGCCGTTTCGGCGAAGAAAGGGGGGGCGCAGGCGGCTTTTTCTGCTCCGGTCAGTGCGTTTGATCCGACGGCGATCATTGTGTACGGCGGGGGCGGGCACGGCAAAGCGGTGATCGATCTGCTTCGGGCCTTGCGCATCTATCGGATTGTGGGGGTGGTGGACGATGGGATGGAGAAAGGAGTGCGCGTGATGGGGGTGCCTGTGCTGGGCGGGGGGGAGGTGTTGGCGGACCTGGTGGCGCAAGGGGTGCGGCAGGCGGTGAATGCGGTCGGGGGAATCGGCAATGTGGGCGTGCGGGTGAAGGTGTTTGGAAAAATTGCCGAGGCGGGGTTGGTGTGCCCGCCCGTTGTGCATCCGACGGCGTTTGTGGAGGAAAGTGCGGAACTGGCCGCGGGGGTGCAGGTGTTTCCGCACGCGTATGTGGGGAGTGAGGCTCGGGTTGGGTACGGGGTGATTGTCAACACCGGCGCGATTGTCTCGCAAGATTGCCAACTGGATGACTATGCGAATATTTCTCCGGGGGCGATGTTGGCCGGGGAGGTAAACGTAGGGGCTGGGGCACTCGTCGGCATGGGTGTGACCGTCAATTTGGGCGTGCGGATTGGGGCGCGGGCGCGGCTGGGCAATGGAGCCACGGTCAAGGCGGATGTATCGGCGGGCGGAATCGTGCGTGCGGGGGGCGTTTGGCCGGATTAAGGGGGGAGATTGTGTCCATTTCATAACCAAACCATTCGTCCTAGTCAAGGGTAGTTGCATGAATAGGGGGATTGTTGTAAACTTGACAGCAATTCATTTTTGTATTTATTCCTTCCAATTTTCCCTATGGAAACAAGCGAAATTATTTATGAGGTAGACGGACAACCCATTCACGCAATCACCGCGGGGAAACCCAACCGCCAGATTGCCTTACTGATTCATGGGTGGTCTAGTTCATCCTACGCCCTCTCACCCCTCACGGGGCTACTCAGCCAACGTTTTTCCTGCATTGCCATCGATTTGCCCGGCTATGGCAAATCGCCACGCCTGCCCGAACGGACTTCGATTGAAGGATACGCAGACTTGCTGATCAATCTTTTGGGAGCGATCAGTGACCGGCCTGTGGTGCTCGTCGGGCATTCGATGGGCGGGATGATCAGCCTGACGATGGCGTTAAAGGAACCCGCGTTGATCGAGCGGATGGTTTTGCTCAATCCAACGATTACCGGGGTGCTCTCCACTTTCGTCAATGTGGCCGTGTCTCCGGTGACGATGTTGGACCGATTCCGGCTGACCAGTTCGCTCGTATCGGTGGTTGAACGCAGTTTTGTGGGGATCACGGACCGGATTATGCGCCCGGCGTCGTTTGCCGAACGGACGGACATCACCGAGCAGGATTACTACCGTCTGCGCGCCGATGCCCGCCGCCCCGGGCAAGGCAAGGTCCGGGCGGAGTGTTACCGGGCGATGCGCGAGAATAATCTGACTGGCAAAGTCGGTAAAATCGAAAAACCGTCGCTGGTGATTTGGGGGGCGGAAGATAACACCGTCCCCCTGCGGGATGCGGGCGTCATTGCGGACGAGTGGCCTCTGGCCGATCTGCGTATCCTGCCCAAGTCCGGGCATTGGCCCCACTTTGAAGCCCCGGACACCACGCGGCGTTTGGTGGCCTCGTTCCTCGGGTTGCCTTTAACCTCGGACGCGCTGTACACCCCCGTCGAAGATGAAGAACTGGCCCGCATTCAAGAAGCGGCTCAATTTTTATCTAATTCCGATATTGGGCGGGGGATGAACCTGGCACAAAGGACCCGTCTGGCCGGGCAGTTGCGCCAGCGTATTCTGGAACCATACAAACCCCTTGTCACCGAAGATGAAGAGGGGAGCGAAATGTACATCATCCAGGCCGGAACGGTGGAAGTGTGGCAGGACCCGGAAAATCCCGGTGTGACCCCCAAACAACCTCACCGCGTCGCCACGATCAAACCCGGGCAAATGACCGGGGAACTTTCCATGCTCGATCAAGGCCTCCGCACCGCCGATCTCATTACCGGCGCGGAAGGGGCTACCATCCTCGCCCTCAGCCGCGAGCGCTTGCTCGCCATCTCCGAAGATGATGCAGAACTCGGCACGGTGTTGTTGTGGAATATCGCCACGTCGATGTCCCAGCGGGTGCGCTTCATCTTGTGGCAACTCCAACGGGCCTCGCAACGCGCGGAAGCAATCCTACAGCGTGGGCAACCCCGCACCGGACGGGTCAAGACTCAGCCGATTGTATATCCGACGATTCAGCAGTAGGGAGGAGAGCGAGGGAAATTGTAGGAATTGGGGGAACTCGTAGTTGGACTTTTGACAACCTCAATTAACCTTGCAATGTCGAGAGCGCAAGGAAGCACCTTTACAACTGTATAAACGAACCTAAAAAGCTCAGGGTTTGGCC
>JABWBV010000588.1 GCA_013359445.1 Anaerolineales bacterium
ATCCTTCTTTTCCAAATCATTCCCCCCTGGTGAGCAAAACTTTTCGCCACTTACGGGAGGCGCACTTCATAAATCGTCACACCCTCTTGCGCGTAGATGCGCTGAATCCCCGCACAATCCACCAGTTGCTCCGGGCGGAGGGCGCCCTGGCTGGGGCCAAGATACATGTGGGTCAGGCCATTCGCTTGCAAAAAGGCCCGTAAATCGTCTGTACAGGAGGTAAATTGGGCGGCGCGGGCGGCCAGGGCATTGATATCTTGGGCGTATTCTTGCGCGCCAAACAAGTATAAAGCTGGGGGCAAAAACGTCTGGCGTCCGGTCAAGGGCATGATCCACCAACCGCCATCCACGCCGCGATAGGAGCCGGACTGCCAAAAGGCCACATTGATAAAAAAGGTGGCATCCGCGGGCGTGTTTTCGGCTATCCAATCCAGGGCGTTGACTTCGGCTTGGGTGGCGAGGATGGTGGCGGGATTGGTGATCTCGCGCGTTTCCCGCCCCCCCCAAAGGAGGAGGCTGACGACCGCGGCGGCAAACGCCCCCCGCGCGAGCCAGCGAAACCAACGGGTTTCCACGTCCAACGGCGTGATGAATGCGTCGGCGATCAGCATCGCGGCGGGGAGGAAGGCAACAATGGTGCCATGATCGGGCCGGAAGGGTTTAAGGTGGATGCCCCACGGCAGGCTCAACATCACAAAGGCAACGGCCCACAGGGCAAACGGACGCGTCCGGTCCCGCCACCCGGTCAGGAAGAGTGAAAGGCCACCAAACCCCAACAACACATGACTGCGATAGGGGCCTAACAACTGCCAAAGATAGCCCAAATACCCTGCAAAATACGCCTCATCCGGCGACTCGGTGGGGGCCACAACGTTGACGCCGAAATAGCGGTTGCCGGAGGCCCACACATGCCATACCCACGGCGCGGCGAGTAAAAACCCGGCGAAACCGGCGAAAAATAATTTCTGGAAACCGGGGTTTTTCCAAAAATTCCAGAGACGCAGATCCCCAAAGACCAATTGCTCCAAGAGCAGGGTGGCAAAAAACAACGCCAACAACCCGGCGGCGAAGTAGTGCGTGAGGAGGATGCCCGCGGTGTACACGGCCAGACGCGCGGTGGCCGCGTGGGGTCGAACAGAGGTGGGCGAGGCACGGAGGATGTCCAACGCGGCGGCCATCGCCAGAATCATCAGACCCAGCCCGGTCAGTAGGGTATAGCGTCCCCAGGTCAGGTAATAGGCGGGCATTTGGAAGACAAAGCCGGTCAGGATCAGCGCCAGGATGGCGCGCCGCCAGTCCTGCCAGAGTGCCATGCCGAGCCGATACATGGCCAGGGAGACAAAGGCGTTGAGAAATTGTCCAAAGATCAGGACAGCCTGTTCGGGGGGCAGGCGGGTAAAAAAGGCAAAGAGCGCGGCGTTGAGGTGGAAGCCGAAGTGATAGTAAAACGCGAGGGGGAGGTATGGCTCAGCGGTGGGCGGCACGCCCCCCGTTTCGAGAAAAAGTCGGACGATGAGGGTGTGGTGGACGGAATCTACCCACGGGGGCAAAACTAACGCCCGGGCCTGATAAAAGCGAAAGGCAAGCAAGAGGGCAAAGGCGATCAAGACCAGGCCCTGGGCATATGTGGAAAAGCCAACTTGTGCCGTCATACCTCGATTGCGCCAACGGCGAAAAGCGCCGAGCAGAACCAGACTCCCCATCAGCCCATATAACCACATGACCCCCACCCCCGAAAACCGCCACCCAAACAGAAATGTCCCCAGCCCGACCAGGGCGACCAGCGCGAGGCTGAGGCCAATCATGTCTGCCAGGCGGGAGGGAAGGTCGTGGGACGGATTGGCACGCCCCGCGCCAAACCAAACCTGCCACGCGAGGCCAGGGAGGAGGAGGCAAAGAGCGAGGAGTGTGGAGAGGGGGAGGGACATGGAGAGGATTGTAATGGAAGAGGGAATTTGGGGGAATTGGGGGGAACGATAGGAATTCCGATTCCTGCGAATTCCCATAAGTTCCTAAAATTTCACGGTTCCGGCGTTGGAAACACCGCCACCACGTTCCCCTCAACAACCAACTCATACGTGATTCCCGCGCCCCAGGCTCCGGCTTTGTCCACGCGGACCAATTGATAAGGGGAGGTGATCGCGTTCGCACCCCCACCGAGGCCGGGTTCAGCGAACCGCGCTACAACGGTGACCACGTCCCCCGCGCGGGTGATGCGTTCGATCTCTACGCCGTATCCGCCCGTGGTTTTCCACCCCTGAAAGACCGCGAGGGCAAGTCGCGTGGTCAGGTTGAGTTTGCTGAGGGCTTTCCGGCCTTTTTCGCCAAACCAGCCTTCATACCGGGCCAGGGTTTCTTCATTTTCGATAACGATCAGGGCGGGTTCCAACGCGGTGTATTGTTCCTGGAGGCTATAGGCGGCGTCGTTTTTTTGTTCGAGGGTTTGAAAGGTGAGGGAGCCGTCTTCGGGGAGGGGAGGAATGCAGGCAGAGAGGAGGAATGCGTAAAGAGGAATCAGGAAAAGAATGGCGAGGAGGGAGAAATTACGTTTCACGAGGGGGATTAAAACATAGGGCGGAGGAGGATGCAACATCCTACCCCGTCCCAAACTGCCGATCCCCGGCATCTCCCAATCCCGGCACAATGTACCCGATCTCATTCAAATGACTATCCACTGCCGCAATGTGAATGGGCACATCGGGGTGTTTGCCGTGCAAAGTGGCAATCCCTTCCGGGGCGGCCAGAATCCCGACAAACTTGATCTTCTTCGCCCCCCAACGCTTGAGAATGTCAATCGTCGCCACTGCCGACCCACCCGTCGCCAGCATCGGGTCAAGCACCAGACACACATCCACTGTTGGAGCTACGGGCAATTTGTTGTAATACTCTACCGGCTTGAGCGTGCGCTCATCCCGATACAGACCAATGTGCCAGACCTCCGCGTTCGGGATCAACTCCCACACCCCCTCCACCATCCCCAACCCCGCCCGCAAAATCGGGATCAGCCCAATCTTTTCGGACAATTCCACCCCGTTTGCCGTCCCCATCGGGGTTTGAGCGGCACGCGGCACGGTAGGCAAGTCCGCCGTCACCTCATACGTCAACAAACCGGCAATCTCCCGCACCAACTCGCGAAATTTCTTGGGCTGGGTTGCCACATCGCGCAATTTCGTCAACTTATGGGCAACCAACGGGTGGGAAGAGGGAAAAAGATTGGACATGGAGGCCTCCGGGAACAGTTTTCGGGAATTATATCGTGATGCGTGACGGGTGACTCGTGAAATTCACGCATCTCGTTTCACGAGTCACATTTCACGTTTATAATTCTCCCCATGACCGACCCCCAAGACCGCCTGCTAGACCCCGAACGCAAACCCGACGACCGCGTGGATTACGCCCTGCGTCCCAAACTCCTCCAAGACCTGATCGGCCAGGAACGAGTAAAAGACAACCTCCAAATCCTGGTAGACGCCGCCAAAAAGCGCAAACAGCCCCTCGATCATGTGTTGTTTTATGGGCCTCCGGGCTTAGGCAAAACCACCCTCGCCCATGTCATGGCAAACGAGATGAGCGTCAACATCAAAATCACCGCCGGGCCGGTCATCGAACGACAGGGAGATTTGGCCGCCCTCCTCACCAACCTGCGGGAAGGCGACATTCTGTTTATTGACGAAATTCACCGGCTGGGGCGGGCGGTCGAAGAAGTGCTGTACCCGGCGATGGAAGACTTCGCGCTCGACATCGTGATCGGGAAAGGCCCCTCGGCCCGTTCGATCCGCCTCAAGCTCCCGCGGTTCACCGTCATCGGGGCCACCACCCGGCTCGCGCTCGTCACCGCCCCCCTTCGCGCGCGGTTCGGCGCGGTATATCGCTTGGACTATTACGAACTCGACGCGATGAAACAAATCGTCGAACGGGCCGCAAAAATGCTCACCGTCCCCGCGGATCCCGACGGGATCAGCGAAATCGCGCGCCGGGCGCGCGGCACCCCGCGCGTCGCCCTCCGCCTGCTCCGCCGCGTCCGCGATTTCGCCGAAGTCCGCGCGGAGGGCCACATCAACCAGGAAGTCGCCGGGCACGCCCTCGACCTGCTCAACGTAGACCGCCTCGGGCTGGATGATATGGATCGGCAAGTGCTCCAAACCATCATCGAAAAATATCGCGGCGGCCCTGTCGGGTTAAGCACCATAGCCGCCTCCGTTAGCGAAGAGCGGGACACCATCGAAGATGTCGTAGAACCCTACCTGCTCCAACTCGGTTTTCTCGAACGCACCTCGCAAGG
>JABWBV010000589.1 GCA_013359445.1 Anaerolineales bacterium
CTCCCCTCGCGGAATTATTGACCCAGGCGCAGAGCAGTCAGGTGCTTGAAATCATGACCAACATTCAGCAGATGGCGCGTAATGGCATGTATCGCCTCGCGATGGAAGAAGCCTACCGTGCCCTGCACTTTGCCCCGACCTTTTTGCCCCTGCACACCTTCATGGGCGATATCCTGCTCCAACAGGATCACATTCCCGAAGCGATTACCAAGTTCAGCGTGGTTGCCCGCGCCTACAGCATCCGCGGTGAATCGCACCGGGCCATCGATATTCTGCGCCGTATCACCCGCCTGTCCCCCCTCGACCTGACCACGCGGCGGCGCTTGATCGAACAACTGACTGCCGCCGGACAAATCGAAGCGACCATTCAAGAGTACCTCGATCTAGGCGACGTGTACTATCGCCTTGCGGAACTCGACAAAGCCCGCGATACCTACGAAAAAGCCCTCAAAGTGGCCCAACAATCTAACCTCAACAACTGGACCGCCGAAATCCTCCATCACACCGCCGACATTGATCTGCAACGCCTCGATTGGCGGCGCGCTCTCCGACAATACAAACAAATCCAGTCTATCAACCCCGAAGACCTCAAAGCCGTGATCCAAATTGTGGATTTGAACTACCGCCTGGGGCTGGAAACCGAGGCGCTGGCCGCGCTAGGGAATTTTGTGGACTTTATGAATCGCCGCCGGAAACAGCAAGAAGTGGTGAAAATGTTGGAAGACCTCATGCAAATTGACCCGGATCGGATGGCGATTCAACGCACCTTGGCGGGGCAATATCAATTGGTGGGCCGCAACGACGAGGCCATTGCTCAATGGGATGAACTAGGCAATCGCCTGCTCGATATCGGGGACAATGACGGGGCCTTGCAAGCGATTCGTGCCATTATTCAGCTGAATCCCCCGAACCTTTCTGATTACCAACAACTCCTGATTGAGTTGGAAAGTCGATAAAACCGAACAAAAAAAGAGCGGACAAGTGTCCGCTCTTTTTTTTTCGAGACTACCTCTGTCAGGTGTGAGTAACTACCGAAATTTTGAAGGTGGTGGGGGATGCCCATCCTCCACCACCTTCAAAATTTCGGTTTCTTTCACAGTATTCCTGGTAGAACCGTAGTTACAAAATGGGTGGGTATTTAAGGAGAAATGCGGAAAGAGGTGCGGGTCTTGGCTTCGAACGCGGCATTAAGCGCGCTCACCTCAATCTCGACAATGCCGATCCCGTCTTGTGGGGCAAAGGGGACCTGGCCGCTTGTGTATCCGAATTCGTTGGTGAGGGGGAGGGGGAGGGTGGTGGTGGCCCCGCCAGGGTAGGTCATTTGAAGGGTGACGTTCATCGCTGGGATGGGGTTCAGGTTTTGATCCTGGACGATCACGTACACCACCTGGCTTTCTCCCGGGGAAACCACCGCTTGAACAGGAAAGGCATGTACGCGAACCGAGACGACATCTTGCCCAAAACTGCCTTCAAGCGGCCAAAGCAGAGAGGCTTCTTCCCCAAACTGGTCAAAATATTGCCGCCCCAAATAGCTGAGTTGAACTTCCTGACTCAGGCCCGCTTCGACACTATCGGGGTGCCATTCCAGCCGGGCATATTCAAAGTATTGCACCAGTCGCCCCTCGCGTTCTTCTACTTCAGAAATCGGTAGGCCGAATTGAGGCAGGCCTCCTTGTTGGTCGAAGAATTCCAAAAATGAGTAACAAACGTCAAAACCGCTGTCAAACGTGCGGCAGGTGGCGGGGTTTTTGCTGATGGAGAAAGGGGTTCCCGGTTTGTACATGAGGCGCCCCAGAGGGGTTAGTTGGACTTGTTGCCCAGTGGGTTGTTCCGGGTGGAGTTCAAATCGGACTTTTTGGAAGTATTGCACGATCAGCCCCTCTTTGCTGGTCATCTGTTCGGTGATGGGGTAGCCGTAAACCAGTTCGGGATTGGGGACTTGTTGGTAGAACGTGAGGAATTCGCCGGTGATGGTGTGGCCGGTTTGGGGGAAATTTCCGGGGGGGGCGACCTGTGTGAGGGCGATTTGATAGGTCAAGGCCCCCAGGATCAGGAGAATGCTGGCGAAAAGACTAATTTTGAGAAGAGAGCGTATCGCGTTTGAGGTCATCATAAAGACTTAGCATTTACCTTTTTTTGAGTTTTACCAGTTTGAGCATGAGTAATTACACTTTTTCAGGTAATGCCATGACTATTATAACAAAGTTATGGTAACTACTCATACTCAGGCCTTTCTTAAAGTCCAGGTGCGACGCACTTTGGCAGAGATTTAGGCCAAAATTCTAAGCAAAAACCCTCTCCAAAAACGGTTTCAAGTGCGTCCCGCACAACCGAGGCCAATTGGGGGTCTTCTCAAACAAGCGCCGCGTGTACAAGCGCCGCACTCAAAAACGTCGGCTGAAGCCTCCGCGCCCCCGCGCACGCCCAAAAATTGCCCCCAAACCTCCCAACACCAGAAAGATGGGCGCACAAACCATCATCGAGATTCCGGCAATCAACAGACCTTTGGCCGTGTCTTTTTCGCTTTGTTCAAACGCCACCCGATCCCCGGCAAACATTTTTTCGGGGATGATTCCCCCGGTGGACGCCTTTTTCCCCAAAACCGTGAGCAGATCGCCATCGAAAAACCCACGATAGCGTTGAGACCCTTCCGGGAGCCACGCCCCGTCATATTGCGCTTCTTCGACTCCGTTGCCGCGCACCACCTGTTCATGCAGGGGGCCGCTGAACGAGACGCTGGGCGCAGACAGCAGGTGGACCGTTTGTCCGTTGAGGTCCAGGGTTAGATCGGGAATGACCTGTTCGACCGTTTCCCATGTCCCGTTGGGTTCGGTCTCGCCCTCGTCGGAGGAGGTGCCGGGGGTAACGTCCCATGTTTCGAGGGTGTAGGCAACGAATGCGTCAGCCTCGACCAAAGGCGCATTCCCAGCCAGCCAGGCTGTCACAAGCAAATCTGTGCCGGGGGCGGCGCTGGTGACGGTTCCGGCGTCCATGTAGGGCAGGTTGCTGATCCGAGTGGCCTCGATGGCTTGTTGGGGGGCGAAAAAGAAGGTGAACGCTATTCCGCAGAAACAGATAAGAATGGAGAAAAAGACCACGCCAATCACGGCGGCGATTCGGTCGCGGATGAGTTGGAAAATGTTCATGGGAGACTCCTTGATGTCTGATTCCTGAGTTCATTACGTGCAGGACGCGTAACCAGGGTCACAGTCCGTTTCGATTGTGACCCGAGTATTTTATCCTGGTCTCATGGGGTTAGCGGAATTGAAAGGCGGTTACGTAAGCGTAGTCGCCAGTTCATTCACTGACGTAGACTTCACTGCCATCGGGCTGAACTGCGAGGCCAAAGGGTTAAGCAAACCCGCACTGCCCACAAGACCGGCGCACCTCAAGCACTTGGCTTGTTCAGATGCTATAATCCATGAGACTCTCACTCCCTCGCACACAGGAAACGCACAGCCTCCTTTCCTGTCTACGTCCCCATGACACCTTCACCCCTGGAACTGCGTTTACTCGGCCACCCGGTCATCCTCCTCAACGGACACCCCCTCGAAAACCTCCCCTCGCGCACGGCGGAGGCCTTGTTGGTTTTCCTGGCCTTGCAACCGCATCCCGTTTCCCGCGAATTTTTGGCCGAATTGCTCTGGAGCGAACGCACCCAAGATCAAGCGCTTGCCAACCTGCGCTCCATCCTCTCCAGTTTGCGAAAAGCCGTGGGCGATTATGTCCTTGCCACCCGTCAAAATGTGGCCTTTAACCGGGCGTTGCCTTTTTTGCTGGATGTGGAACAATTTGAACAGACCATCGAGCGCCTGCCCCTCCAACGCCAAACCGCCCCCCTCTCCCCCGAAACCGCCACCCAGCTTGAGACGGCCCTTGCCCACTACCGCGGCGACTTCCTCGAAGGGTTTTACCTCCGCGAGGGGCGCGGGTTTGAAGAATGGGCGGCGCTCCTTCGGGAACGCCTCCGTCGCCTCGCGCATCTTGGCTTTCGCGCGCGGGTGCGCCACGCCCTCGAAAACGGCAACTACCGCGAGGGGATTCAAGCCTCCGAAAAACTCATCGCTATCGACCCCTACGACGAAGAAGCCCGCCGACAGTTGATGACCCTGCTCCTCCGCAACGGCAATCGCAACACCGCCCTCAAACAATACGAAACCCTCCGCAAACTCCTGCACGAAGACCTGGGGGTGGAACCTGCCCCCGCGACCCGCGCGGTGTACGAGCGTGTCCGCGCCCTCACCTTCCCCCCCCCCCTTCGCCCTGCCCCCCGACCCCA
>JABWBV010000590.1 GCA_013359445.1 Anaerolineales bacterium
AAACTGCCCAATCGCCGAAATTTCTCAGGGGTGCGCTAAAAAAAATGCCTTGTGAGCCTTTCGGAAGCCCTTAGCCCTTGAATTCTGCAACACGCTCCCCTCCCTGATGGTTTGCTGAATTCCCATCAATGACACTATTTGTTATCGTTATTGTTCCATAACCTCGGTTGGCAATACCTCCTCCTGAATTGGCATAATTTCCACTGATTGTGCTCTCGTTTATGGCTACAGTCCCTCCATAGTTATAAACGCCGCCACCGACACCTATAGCATCCCCCCCCGTAATCGTAGCCTTATTCAAAGTCAGATTCCCAGGACTCGTCACTTGAAGCACACTTCCCAAATGATTGCCATCAATCGTATGCCCGTTGCCATTCAGGATGACCTCGCTTGTAATTGACGGCAACGGCGCAGAGAGGGTCACATCCGTCTGTAAATCAATCATATCTGCCCCACCCCCAGCCGCACATCCACCGACGGCTGTATCCGTGTTTGCAGATGTGATCGCATCGGCCAGGGTACAGGTCACGCCATTCACAGTAATCGTGGCCGCCCGGACAGGAAGGGCTTGCCCAAGTGCCAGCAATAGGGCCGCTCCGGCCACCGTTGTCGCCAGCCGTTTCATAAACTTGCGCCGAAATTTGCCCGGCAGGTTGGATAACTGTTGGTAGAAGTGGGCAAACCGCTCAAAATACACCTGTCGGTTTTGCCATAATTGGCGCGCCAGCTGGGGATTGTGCGCGGCCACCTGACGGATTTGGGCTTGCCAAGCCTGTTTAATTGAAGTTTTGGTATCCATCTCTTTTCTCCTTTTCATTCAAACATTTTGCGGCACATCTTTTAACGCCGTATCCGGCACCACATATGAATTCATCAACAACTGGTCCTGCCACTCCAACATCTCTGGAAAACGCGCAGGCAAGATTTCCACTGCAAAAATCTCCTGCACCCCCTCCTCAAAGCGCAAAAAGGCCACCGTCTGCCCGGTCTCGATATTGACCACCCACACCCCACAGGTTCGCTCTTCCAGCCGTTCGACCAGGGGAATCCCTGAAAACACCGCCGACTCCCGCACCTGCGACAGGCCGATGAAGGCAAACGGCCCGAGGAAACTGATCCCCCGCGTGAACCCGGGCAACTGGCAGACGGGGTGCCACGTTCGGGATGCCAAATCCACCCACGCGAGGCTCCCCTGCCCCGATTCCAGCACCCATAACCGGTCGTTGTACCAACGCGGCGAATGGGGCATCGAAAGCCCGCGGAGGAGGATTTCGTTGGTTTCCACATCCATCAACAGCCCACCGCTCTTTTTATTCTCCCGCCACCCCCCAGCGGTATCCGTTTCCCCCAACGTGGTGACATATTTGGGGCGCCCGTTCACCATCGCCAACCCATTCAGGTGACAGCGGTCCTGGGGGGCCAGCGCACTGACAAAGGGCGGACGCCAGACTGGGTTAAAGCTATGTTCAGGATCAAGCGTGCAGAGCGCGCAGAATTTTGTGTTGACTACCCATAACTGGTCATCGGCATCGTAGGCCATCTCGTGAATATCAATATCCCCGGTGACGTGAATCTCGCGCGGGAGGTAACAGGCATCGTGTTTGCCTTGCGGTTCAACTTTGGGGGCAACGGCGGGCATGTTGTGGTAATACCAGACGGTATTGGCGCCCCCAATGGTGAGGCGGCGGTTATCCGCGGCGATGCCCATCGGTTTGTGAAAGTTGCGAAAGTGGGTGTTGACAACCCCGTTATCGTGCCGAATGAGGATCACCTTTCCGGCCTGATAAGTAGAGACGACCAGCGATATGTCGAACTGACGGAGAAGGGCAGACATGCTGGAAGTGTAGACGCTCCGCAATGGGTTTGAGGCAGGGGCCTCAGAGGGAGCACCTGTAGGAGCCTGGGACGATCCATCCGATTGGGATGGGGTTTTTGGCAGAAATAGGGTATTGGGAAAAGTCATCGTGCCTCCCGGGGACAGAATATTCCAAAATTATACTCGCTACATCAAAAGTCCCATCGCCCTTTTTTTATTAAACTATAAACCTCCATCTTGACATTTCGCTCAAGCTTAATTATATTTAACTTACCCCTCCCAGGGGGGTAGGGTAAAGCCCCTGCCCCCTCCAGGAACCCTATGCACCACGAAGACGCCCTCCAACGCCTCAAATACATCGAAGGCCACATCCGCGGCATCCAACGCATGTTGGAAGACGACAAATACTGCATTGACGTCATCCGCCAAATTCAAGCCGTGCAAGCCGCCCTCAACAAAGTCAGCAACAAGATTCTCGAAGGCCACCTCAACGCCTGCGTCACCACCGCCATCCGCGGCGACGACCTCGCCGAACGCGAACGCGTCGTCAACGAGATCACGAGTATTTTTAGCACAGCCAACGAACTGTAAAAATTGTCAATTGTGAATGCTCAATTCTTAATTGACAATTGAGCATTCACAATTGACAATTCCCAATTCACCATTAAGGAGTAATTCATGACCACCGTCACCTACAACATCCCCGCCATTTCCTGCGGCCACTGCGTCCACACCATCCAAAACGAAGTGAGCGAACTCGCAGGCGTCACCTCCGTCGTCGCCAACCAGGACAGCAAACAAACCGTCATCACCTTCGACGCCCCCGCCACCGAAGACGGCATCATCGCCCTCCTCAAAGAGATCGGCTACGCCCCCGGAGACGCCCCCGCTGGACAGAATTTGATTCAACTCAACTAAATAAGTACATAAAGTAGATAGAGTAAATAGGGTAGATAAGGTAAATACGCTATTTACCTTATCTACCCTATTTACTTTATTTACCCTATCTTCCCCCCATGACCAAACAAGACACCCTTAAGCAACTCACGTTGCCCATCACCGGCATGACCTGCGCCAACTGCGTCGCCACTGTCGAACGCAACCTAAAAAAGGTAACCGGCGTGGAAACGGCCTCGGTCAACCTCTCCTCCGAACGTGCCACCGTGGACTTCGACCCGACCCGCGCGGGGTTGGATGACCTGATCGGGCGCATCACCCGCGCGGGGTACGGCATCGCCACCGGCACCGCCGACCTGCTCATCCAACGCATGTCCGACGACAACGATGCCCGCCGCCTCGAAAAAGCCTTATCCGCCCTCGAAGGCGTCCTCTCCGCCAGCCTCACCTTCACCACTGAGCGCGCCCGCGTCCAATACATCCCCACCATGATCAGCCAGGCCGACCTGCGCCGCGCCGTCACCGCCGCGGGATTTACCGCGGTCGAATCGGGCGGGGAAACGGAAGATGCCGAACGCCTCGCCCGCGAGCGCGAAATCGCCGAACAAAAACGCCTGCTGATCGTCGGGCTGATCTTCACCGTGCCGCTGTTCCTCTTCTCGATGGCACGGGACTTCGGCCTGGTCGGACATTGGGCGCACGCCACGTGGGTCAACTGGCTCATGTTCGCGTTCGCCACGCCCGTGCAGTTTTATGTCGGATGGCAATATTATGTCGGGGCGTACAAAGCACTCGGCAACGGCTCTGCGAACATGGATGTGCTGATTGCGATGGGATCGTCCGTTGCCTTTCTGTACTCCATCCCCGTCATGCTCGGCTTCCTGCCGGGGCATGTCTACTTTGAAACCGCCGCCGTCATCATCACCCTGATCCGGCTGGGTAAATTTTTGGAAGCCCGCGCCAAAGGCCGCACCAGCGACGCCCTCAAAAAACTCCTCGGCCTGCGCGCCAAAACCGCCCGCATCGTCCGCGCGGGGCAAGAAATGGAAATCCCCACCGATGAAGTGCTGGTCGGCGACCTCGTGCTCGTCCGCCCTGGCGAAAAAATCCCCGTGGACGGCGTTGTCGTCGAAGGCCGCTCCTCCGTGGACGAATCCATGCTCACCGGCGAATCCCTGCCCGTCGAAAAAGGCCCTGGCGCACCCGTCATCGGCGCCACGCTGAACAAACTAGGCATGATCAAGTTTGAAGCCACCAAAGTCGGACGGGAAACCGCCCTCGCGCAAATCGTCCGGCTCGTCGAAGAAGCGCAGGGGAGCAAAGCCCCGATCCAGGCGCTGGCCGATAAAGTTTCCGCGATCTTCGTCCCCGCCGTGATCGGGATCGCCACCCTGACGTTTATCATCTGGCTCTTTATCCCCTCCCCTCCCGGTGCGGAATTGACGACCTTTACCCGGGCGCTGATCCACGCGGTCGCCGTGCTCGTGATCGCTTGCCCCTGCGCGATGGGTCTCGCCACCCCGACCGCGGTGATGGTGGGG
>JABWBV010000591.1 GCA_013359445.1 Anaerolineales bacterium
GGCGATGGCTTCCGGGTTTTCGAGCGGGGCGAGGTGGGTGGTGGCGGGGATGGTTCGGGCGATGGTCTGCGGGGCGACCCGTTGGAGCAGGCGGACGGTGGCGTCGGGGGTGGTGGGGGCATGTTCGGGGCGCAGGAGCAAGATCGGGGTTCGGAGGCCGCGTAAATCCCGCCAGGTTCGCCAATCCCGCATCGCGCCAGTCACGTACACGCGAGCTTCCCACGCGGGCGGATGGCGGAGTTCCACCCCACCAGTGGCCAAGGGGCGCGCTAACGCATGGACATAGGCCCACAAGCCGCGATCATCAATCTTTTCAAACACTTTTTTGGGCCGGTAATGGGCAAACATCGCTTCCGGGTTCTCAAACTTCGTCCGTCGCTTGACCGCCCCTTTGACCAAGGGATGCAGATGATACACCAACCCCAAGCGATAAAACACCTGCCAGACGAGGCTAAAAAACGGGGGGAAAAACGGCGGATCGATCAACACCAACGCGCGAAACCAATCCGGGTGTTGAAGCGCCGCTATCAGGGTGACGGTCCCGCCCAGGGAGTGCCCCACGCCCACCACTGGCTTCGGCAAAGGGGCCAAAAACGTCTGCAAATCTCCCACAAAATCCCCCCAATCCTTCACCTCGCGCGGGTCTGTCCCCGGCCAAAGCGCACGCCCCTCCATCGCGGTGACGTGAAAGTGGGGCGCCAAAAGTTCAAACAACGGCCCGTACGCCTGCGGGGGATACCCGTTCGCGTGAGCAAAATGCAAGGGCGGGGTCCCCGGGCGGGGTTGGGTTTCAAAAAAGGGAATTGCAGGCATAAGCCGCAATTATACGCAATAATCTGTGATAACATTCGATTCAGCAAATCATCAAAACAGCAAATTGGCAAACCAACCAGCCAACCAATCACCAATCAACCAATCAACCAACAAATCAACCAATCACGCTCCCCCCTTCCCGCCTCCCCCCACCATGTACGAATTCCACGTCTCCCGCCAAGCCCGCGACCGCTACCAATTTGACCTTGCCCCTTTTCAATTTAATGGCAACGTCGTCTTTGCGGATTTTCACGCCGCGCGCGTCTTCGCCCAAAAAATGAACGACCAGCGCGACCTCGTCAACTTCCCCGAACAAGCCGTACGCGCCAGCGACCTCAACGCCATGGGGTTAATTGACGAAATGCTCCACCTCACCCTGGAGCAATATCGCCAACAACACAACCCCCATTTGATGACCGAGGCCCTTCATTGGCTGGAAGCCGAAATCGGCGCGGAAGCCGTGGACCGCGCCCTTCGCCAATTTACCGACGAATTCCCGCCCGTCGCCGTCTATCGCGGGGAGGTAGACCTGGACACCTACCTGAACGGAAGCACCAACCACCGCGCCCATCGGGAAATCGCCTTCGAAGAAATGCTGATCAACTGGATTTCCAATAGCAACCCCGCCTTCCAACCGTATCGCGAACTCTTTGACGATGGCGCACTCGACCGCACCGCCTACCCCCGCCTGATGACCGGCGTCCAAACCTATTTTGCCGCCCAACCTTCCTACGGCGGAGAAAGCGAGACCCCAACAGCCCCCTCAAACAAACCGCAAGTCCCCGCCGCAAGCTCCTTACTCGATCTGCTCCGCGCCCCCGCGCGCAATGCCCCCTACTCTCTCACCGAGCAGTTGGAATTCCTCCGCCGTCGCCAAACCATCCCCCTCGAAACCGCATCCTTCCGCATCCTTTCCAGCCTCGACCTGATCCGCGAAGAAACCAAAGCCGTCTTTCACGGCCCCGGCCCCGCGCTTGTCCCCACCTTTCAGGCCGCCCCCCTTCAAGAAGAACCCGAACAATTCAGCCCCGACCTGGCGTGGATGCCCCGGCTTGTCATGATCGCCAAAAACGCCTACGTCTGGCTAGATCAGCTATCCCGCCGCTACGGACGCAAAATCACCCGCCTCGACGACATCCCCGACGAAGAACTCGACATCCTCGCGCGGTGGGGCTTCACCGGCCTCTGGCTCATCGGCGTGTGGGAACGCAGTCCCGCTTCCCAACGCATCAAACAACTGACCGGCAACCCCGAAGCCCTGGCCTCTGCCTACTCCTTAGATGACTACACCATCGCCGCCGAGCTGGGGGGGGATGAAGCCTACGCCGCCCTCAACGAACGCGCCCGCGCCCGAAGCATCCGCCTCGCCGCCGACATGGTCCCCAACCACACGGGCATCGTCTCCAAATGGGTCAGCGAACACCCGGACTGGTTCGTCAGCCTGCCCGTGTCGCCGTACCCCAACTACACCTTCAACGGCCCCAACCTTTCCGACGACCCCACGCTCGGCATCTTCCTCGAAGACCACTACTTCACCCGCACCGACGCCGCCGTCGTCTTCAAGCGCGAAGATTACACCACCGGACGCGTGGACTACATCTACCACGGCAACGACGGCACCACCATGCCCTGGAACGACACCGCCCAACTGAACTACCTCAATCCGGTCGTCCGAGAAGCGGTCATCCAAAAAATCCTCGACGTGGCGCGCAAATTCAGCGTCATCCGGTTCGACGCCGCCATGACCCTGGCGAAGAAACACATCGCGCGCCTGTGGTACCCCGAACCGGGCACCGGAGGCGCCGTCCCCAGCCGCGCAGGGTTGGGCCGCACCCGTGCAGAGTTCGACGCCGCCATGCCCGAAGAATTCTGGCGCGAGGTGGTCGACCGCGTCGCGGTGGAAGTCCCCGAAACCCTGCTCCTGGCCGAAGCGTTCTGGCTGATGGAGGGGTACTTTGTCCGCACATTGGGGATGCACCGGGTGTACAACTCCGCCTTCATGCACATGCTCCGAGACGAGAAAAACGCCGAATACCGGTTGGTGATCAAAAACACCATCGAATTCGACCCCGAAATCTTGCGCCGTTACGTCAACTTTATGAACAACCCCGACGAAGAAACTGCCGTCGCCCAGTTCGACAAAGGAGGCAAATATTTTGGCGTATGCGTGCTCATGTCCACGCTCCCCGGCCTGCCAATGTTTGGGCACGGGCAGGTGGAAGGGCTAAAAGAAAAATACGGGATGGAGTACAAACGCGCCTACTACGACGAAACCGCCGATGGAGCGCTCATCGCCCGCCACGAACGGGAAATCTTCCCCCTTCTGCATCGTCGCCGCCTGTTTGCGGGCGTGGAAAACTTCCTGCTTTACGATCTTTTCAGCGAAACCGGCACTGTGCTCGAGGACGTGTACGCCTATTCCAACCGGGAAGAGACCGAAGGCTCCCTGGTCCTTTTCCATAACAAGTGGGGGCACGCGCGGGGCTGGGTCAAAACCTCTGCCGCGTACGCTGTCAAAACTGACGGGGATGAAAAACGTTTGGAACAACGCCACCTGGCGGAAGGGCTGGGCCTCACCTACGCCGCCGATCATTTTGTCATCTTCCGCGAACACATGACCGGGCTGGAATACCTGCACAATAGCAAAGACTTACACGAAAAAGGCTTGTATTTTGAACTGGGCGCGTTTGAATATCGTGTGTATCTCGATTTCCGCGAAGTTCAAGACCTCCACGGGGAATACGCGACCCTGGCCGATTACCTGCACGGGCGCGGGGTGCCAAGCATCGAAGAAGCCCACAAAGAAATCTTCCTCCGTACAATTCTCGAACCCTACCGCGCGCTCTGGCGCCTGCGTCGCGGCAGGCGACGCCTCCTGCTCCTGGAAGGCCCGATGGCGGCGCGCCTGCAGCGACTCATCGACGACAGCGGCGCAGGCGACGCGATCCGCAGCCGGATTCAAGATCGCGTCGCCTCGGTTCTCTCGCGTGCCGCAGCAGCGCGCGCCGAACGGGCCATCGCCTCGCCGCTCCTGCGTGACATGATCCAGCGTAGCCGGCGCGGGTGGCGCGGTCCTTTCTCGGCCGATGAAGTGCGCGAAGCGTTGCGGGCTCGAGAGCTGGAGTGGGACGGCAACCCCCGCCTGCTTTCTTTACTGCTCCAGTTGCCGCTGCGCGCCGCCCGCAGCGCGCGCTCTGCCATCGCCTTCGAGAGCGCCGCGCATCGGCTGGAACTGCGTCGCGCGCGTTTGATTGTTCTCCTGGCTCAGCATCCGGATGGAGAGATCATCTCGAACCTCGATCGACGCATCCGCAGCTACAGGGAGCGCCAGCATACGTACCTGGAAGAGCTGGAGCGTCACCTCGTTTCGGAAACGACTCTCGCATCGCCCTGGAAGACTCTGGCGTACCTCGCCCGCGCGGCCGCGTCGGAGCCC
>JABWBV010000592.1 GCA_013359445.1 Anaerolineales bacterium
GCCAGAAAAAACCCCAATGCCACTTGTACGATTTTTAAAGGCGCAAAAATTTCTTATTCTGAAATGAATGCGATTACGAACCAGATGGCGGCAGGCCTTGCCAGCCTGGGCGTCAAAAAAGGTGACCGGGTTGGGATTTTTATGCCCAATACGCCTCAGTTTGTGATGGCGTATTTTGGAGCCTTGAAAGCAGGGTCGACCGTTGTTGCTACTTCCCCCTTGTACGGGCCAAAAGAAATTGAACACCAGGCGAACGATGCGGGGATTCAAGTGATGCTGGTGATGAGTAATTTTTATAACAAAGTTAAAGAGGTGCAGGCGCACACGGGGATCAAGACGATTATCGTAACAAATTTGAAAGAAACTCTGCCCCCTATGCTGGGCTTTTTGTTTGGGATGCTGAAAGAGAAAAAAGATGGGCATCGGGTGCAATTAGCACCAGGTGATATCTGGATGCAGGACTTGTTGAGCAAGTTTAAACCCGAGGATCGCCCTAAACTGGACATTGGCCCGAATGATAAAGCCTTGTTCCAGTACAGCGGGGGCACGACCGGGGTTCCAAAGGCGGCAATCGCCCTCCATCGGAATCTGGTGGCCAACACTTTACAGATCAAATCTTGGATTCCTTCGCTGGAATACGGCAAAGAAGTGATGCTGATGGCTATTCCGCTCTTCCATGTGTATGGGATGGTAGCCGGGATGAACTTTGGGATTTCGTTAGGGGCGGCGCTGGTGATGGTGCCAAACCCGCGGGATATTCCTGATGTGCTGGAAAATCTGCAGAAGTATAAAGCGACGCTTTTCCCCGGGGTGCCAACCCTTTATAACGCGATCAATAACAATCCTGATGTTAAAGCGGGCAAATACAACTTAAAGAGTATTAAAGCCTGCATTTCCGGCTCTGCGCCTTTGTTGAAAGACACCAAAGAAAAGTTTGAGGCGCTTTCGGGCGGGAAATTGTTTGAGGGGTTTGGGCTTTCTGAGGCTCCAACGGCCACCCATTGCAATCCGTTTGTTGGGGCCAATATCGAAGGTTCGATTGGGTTGCCCCTGCCGGACGTTGAGTGCCGGATCATCAGCCTGGATGATGGGGTGACGGTTTTGCCGGTGGGTGAAATTGGGGAATTGGTGATGCGCGGGCCGCAGGTTATGTTTGGATACCACAATATGCCTACGGAGACGATGAACACTCTCCGTGATGGATGGCTCTATACGGGCGACATTGCCCGAATGGACGAAAACGGTTATTTCTACATTGTGGACCGCAAAAAGGAGTTGATCAAACCCGGCGGGTTCCAGGTGTGGCCGCGAGAAGTTGAAGAAGTTATTCAGGCTCACCCGAAGGTCTTGGAAGTCGGTGTGGCGGGGATTCCTGACCCCAAACGTGGGGAAACGGTTAAAGCCTGGGTTGTTGTTCAAAAAGGCGAGACCCTGACCGCGGATGAAATTCGCGAATATTGCAAAGCCCAAATGGCCGTTTATAAAGTCCCGACGCATATCGAGTTTATTGACGAAATTCCGAAGTCGAATGTGGGAAAGATTTTACGGCGCGAGTTGATCCGAATGCATAACGAAAAAGGGAAATAAGCCATTCAGCACATACTTATAAAAAAAGGTGAAGAGCAAAAGCTCTGCACCTTTTTTTGATTTTCTTTTCGACGCCACGCAACCCCTTTTTAGACGGTCGCTTGCATCACCGGGGTACCGCCGTTTTTCTCGAACGGAGGCGGGAAGATTTTCTCGAAATCTTCACGGGAAACGGTTTCCACTTCGAGCAATCGCTGGGCCACGGCATCCAGTTTGTCGCGATAGGTTTTCATCAATTCAGTCGCCTTGATATAAGCTTCGTTAACCACGTGGCGGACTTCGTTATCAATTTTCTGGGCAATGGCTTCCGAATAGTCCCGTTGTTCGGAAATTTCTCGGCCCAAAAAGATCAGTTCTTCTTTTTGACCGTACACCATTGGGCCAAGTTCTTTACTCATCCCCAGGCGCATGATCATAGTGCGGGCGGTGCGGGTGACACGTTCCAAGTCGTTGGAGGCTCCGGAGGTAATGTCGTTGAAGACCAGCTCTTCCGCTGCACGTCCGCCCAAAAGCCCGACCAAATCGGCGAACATTTTGTTCTTGGAGATCAGGGTGCGGTCTTCTTCGGGGAGGGCAAGAGTGTAGCCGCCGGCCATGCCGCGGGCAATGATCGAGATTTTCTGTACCGGGTCGGCTTCGGCCATGGCATTCATAGCAATGGCGTGTCCAGCTTCATGGTAAGCGATGATCCGTTTTTCTTCTTCGCTGATGAGGCGGCTCTTGCGTTCGGGGCCAGCAATCACGCGCTCAATGGCTTCTTCAAATTCGCCGTGCCCGATCACACGCTTGTTGCGGCGTGCGGCGAGGATGGCGGCTTCGTTGACCATGTTTTCGAGGTCAGCCCCAACAAAACCGGGGGTCGCACGGGCGAGGACTTCCAGGTTTACATCGGGCGCCATCGGCTTGCCTTTGACATGAACTTTCAAAATTCCTTCACGCCCGCGGATGTCGGGGCGGTCCAGCACGACGCGGCGGTCAAAACGGCCTGGGCGGAGCAGGGCAGGGTCGAGGATGTCAGGGCGGTTGGTGGCGGCCATGATGATGACATTGGTATCGGTGTCAAACCCGTCCATTTCAACGAGGAGTTGGTTAAGGGTTTGTTCACGTTCGTCGTGACTCCCCCCCAAACCAGAGCCACGATGGCGGCCTACGGCATCAATTTCGTCTACGAAGACGATACACGGGGAGTGGCGTTTGGCCTGGTCGAACAGGTCACGAACACGGCTTGCGCCGACGCCGACGAACATCTCGACAAATTCAGAGCCGGAGATTGAGAAGAAGGGGACACCTGCTTCGCCGGAGACGGCTTTCGCCATGAGGGTTTTGCCGGTTCCGGGGGGGCCAACGAGGAGGACGCCTTTCGGGATCCGAGCACCGAGGGAGATGAATTTTTCGGGTTCTTTGAGAAATTCAACGACTTCGCCCAGTTCTTCTTTCGCTTCTTCCACCCCTGCCACATCGGCAAAGGTCACTGTGGGATGATCGCCTGTAAACATGCGGGCACGGGATTTGCCAAACGACATGGCCGCGTTGTTGCTTCCCTGGGCCTGGCGGAATACAAACCAAAAGACGCCACCTAAGACAAGAAACGGCAGAATATAGCCGAAAGCGGTTGCCACGCCTAACCAGGGGCTGGGCGGTGTCACTTCAATTTTGATGTTTTCTGCGGAAAGATCGCTCGGTTGTAAACCAAATGCCAGTAACTGTTCTACCAGGGAGGTTTCCGATTCTTTGTAGGCGATTCTGGGGTCTTCACCGCTATTAAAAACAATGCTTAGACGGTCTTCATCTTGTTCAATTCTTGCGATTTGTCCATTTTGAATCAAATCAGCAACTTCGTTGATCGAAAGGGTTTCCTGTGGTGAGGTTTGCTGTTGAAAATTAACGACAAACATCACGATGATGGCCACAATCAAAATCAAGTAGATGATAGACGCTCGATTACGAGTGGGATTCACTTTGGCCTCCAAAAAAGATGTTAATTTTAGAAATCATTGTCTGCATATACGACAAATTTCATAACCAGGTATTGAAAAACTCGAAAAACTTATACGCTTCTCATACATTTGATGTAACAGTTCACCCGTCCTTTTTTCGGGATTCTCCAAATATATCTGAACGGTTACCATTTGATGACGCATAGGCTCAAGTACATACACAACATTAAAAATTATACCAACCTATCCATTGAGAAGATAGGAAGGAGTTTGTCATATTCTTAAGTCTAATAGGACTCTAACGATTTTGGGAATTGCGCAAATGTCATCCCTCAATGCGCGCGAAACACATTACCCTGGCGAGGGTTGAGATTCGATCTTTATGACAGTATCCTTTTCTTAATGTAAAGGGTAAAATCGAGCTTCCTCTTTAAAAATCGCCTCATGAACACAACCCATTATCTACACCGAATCGCCTACGAGGGGCCGCTCATCCCAAACGAAGACACGCTCCGCGCCTTACACCGCGCCCATTTGCTTTCCGTTCCATTCGAAAACCTGAGTATCCACACGGGTGAGCAAATCCAACTCAACTATGCTTGGTTATACGACAAAATCGTCACCCGAAAGCGAGGGGGCTTTTGTTATGAACTAAACGGTCTGTTTGGCGCGTTGTTAACGAGCCTCGGCTTCCGCGTGGAAATGTTATCTGCACGGGTAGCAA
>JABWBV010000593.1 GCA_013359445.1 Anaerolineales bacterium
CCTCCGCCCCGGGCAGGGTCAACAACTCGATCTCCGCCGCACCCTCCGCCAATCCTACAAAACCGGCGGCGAAGTGATGACCTGGGCCACCCGCACCCCCAAACACAAACCCCGCCCCCTCATCCCCCTCGCCGACATCAGCGGTTCGATGGAACGGTACACCCGCCTGCTCCTCCATTTTATTTACGGTCTCGCACAAGCCCATCACCAGCCCGTCGAAGCCTTCGTCTTCAGCACCCGCCTCACCCGCATCACCCGCCAACTCCAATACAAAAACGTCGAACAAGCCCTCGGCGAAGTCTCCGCCACCGTCCACGATTGGGCGGGTGGCACGCGCACGGGCGATTGCCTCAAAACGTTCAACTTCGCCTGGGGGCGGCGCGTCCTCGGACGCGGAGCCATCGTCCTCGTCATCAGCGATGGCTGGGATCGGGGCGACCCTGTCCTCCTCGGCCAGGAAATGGCCCGTCTCCATCGCACCTGCCACCGTCTGATCTGGCTCAACCCCCTCCTCGGTTCCCCCTCCTACGAACCCCTCACCCGCGGCATTCAAGCCGCCCTCCCGCACATTGACGACTTCCTCCCCGTTCATAATCTCGCCAGTCTCGAGGATTTAGCGAAGCACCTCGAAAAGATCGGGATAAAAAGTTCTTAAAATGGAGCCCCTTGAAAATTGCGCCCAACTTGACACAAAGCCGCGAAGGCGCAAAGTTTTCATATAAGCATCCTTAAAAACCTTTGTGCCTTCGCGGCTTTGCGTTAAAAATTAGTCCCACAAGAAACCCTCCAATAATCATGAAACGCCTCCCCGACACCCAACAATTTCGCCGCCTCTTTGCCTTCGTCAAACCCTACCGCGCCCGTCTTGCCATCGCCCTCGTCGCCATCGTCATCGGTAGCCTCCTTGGCCTCGCCGGCCCGTACACCCTCCAATTCCTCATTGACGCCGTCTTCCGCGACAACAACCGCACCCTCCTCAACCAGATCACCCTCGCCCTCATCCTCATCTTCGCCGCCCAAAGCGTGTTCTACTTCATCCGGGGCTATTTCCTCGCCACCACCGGCGAGCGTGTCATGGCCGACCTGCGCGTCAAACTCTTTGAACACCTCCAAAGCCTCTCTCTCAACTTCTTCAACGAGCGCCGCACCGGAGAACTTGTCAGCCGCCTGACGAACGACGTATCTACCGTCCGCAGTGTCCTCACCTCGGACATCTCCACCGCCCTCTCGCAAGTCCTCAGCTTTTTCGGCGCGCTGATCCTCATCGTCATCACCGACTGGCGGCTGACCCTGTTCATGTTCGCCCTCATCCCGCTCGTGATGGTCTTCGGCATCCTGTTCGGGCGACGCATGCGCGCGCTCTCCGCGTCCGTGCAGGATCAGCTCGCCGACGCCACTACGATCCTCGAAGAATCCCTCGGCGGCATCCGCGTCGTGCAATCCTTCACCCGCGAACCCTACGAAATCAAACGTTTTTCGGACAGCATCGCCCAAACCGTCGCGCTGGCGATGAAACGGATTCGCCTTTCATCCACCTTTGGCCCCACAATTTCCTTTCTGGGGTTTGCGGCAGTCGTCTCAATTTTTTGGTTTGGGGGGAATGAAGTGCTGGCTGGGCGGCTTACGGCGGGGCAGTTGTTCATGTTCCTGATCCTGACAATGACCATTGCCGGGGCGATTGGGCAGTTTTCCGGGTTGTGGTCGAGTTTGCAGGAAGCGCTGGGGGCGACCAACCGCCTGTTTGAAATTCTCGACACCCCCTCCGACATCCGGGATCAGGCCGACGCCCAACCGTTGCCCGAAGTTCGGGGGCAGATCACGTTTGAAGGGGTTTCGTTTGCCTATCGCGACAATGCCGATGCCCCGATCCTGACCGGGATTTCGTTCGATGTCCAACCGGGAGAAATGCTCGCGCTCGTTGGCCCGAGCGGGGCGGGCAAAACCACGCTCGTGAACCTGATCGGGCGGTTTTACGACCCCGCGCAAGGGCGGATCTGTGTGGACGGGCGCGACCTGCGCGAGGTACAAGTTCAAAGCCTGCGCCAGCAAATCGGCCTCGTCCCGCAGGAAACGTTGTTGTTCGGCGGGAGTGTGCGGGAAAACATCCTGTACGGGCGGCTGGAAGCGACGGAGGCGGAGGTGATCGCCGCCGCCCAAGCCGCGAACGCCCACGAATTTATCTCCCAACTCCCGAAAGGGTACGAGACCCTGGTTGGGGAGCGAGGCGTCAAACTGAGCGGGGGCCAGCGTCAACGGATCGCCATTGCCCGCGCGTTGCTCAAAGACCCGCGCATCCTTCTGCTCGACGAAGCGACCTCCTCCCTGGATAGTGAAAGCGAAGGGCTGGTGCAGGAAGCGCTTGATCGCCTGATGCAAAACCGCACGAGCATCGTCATCGCCCATCGCCTGTCCACCGTGCAAAACGCCAACCGCATCGCCGTCCTCGAAGAGGGTCGCCTGGTCGAACTGGGCACTCACCCCGAACTCCTTGCCCTGGACGGTCTGTATGCTCGCCTGTACCGAATGCAGTTCAAACTCGATCAGCCTACCCCTCCCGCCCCGCCCGAACCCGAACCGGACCCCAAGCCTCGCCCGCGCCGGTCATTGAATCTGTTCTCCGGCCTGCGTGGTGGGGGGTAGGTAACGCAAATAAAAACACCCCGAAATTTTCGGGGTGTTTTTGATGTGGGGGGAGTGAGCACGGGGGGACTCGAACCCTCAACCAATGGCTTAAAAGGCCACTGCTCTGCCATTGAGCTACGTGCCCCCGCAATTGAAAGGTAAGCCTTTTTAATTGCGGGGGAGATTTTAACATGCAGTGGGGTACTAGTCAACATGCGTATTTTTTTCCTTTTTTCGGAGAGTAGCATCCCTATGCCGGAGCAATTACAAAATACTTGCTTGACTTCGCGGTCAATATGTTGTACACTACGTTTAGTTTGAACTAAACGTAGTGTACAAGGAGCTGTATGAATTCTCTCGAGCGAGCTAAAGACAACACCATTCAAGGTTTAAGCCATATTAGTAATTTTTGGGGGTTCTCCAAGGGGATGGGGGCGATTTTTGGGGTGGTGTATTTGTCGCCGACGGCGCTTTCGTTGGATGAGTTGGTGGAGCGGGTGGGGATTACGAAGGGGGCGGTGAGTACGAATGTGCGGATGTTGGAGCGGTTGGGATTGGTGCATAAAAAGGTGGTGATCGGCGAGCGGAAGGATTATTACACGGCGGAGACGGATTTTTGGAAGGCGTTGAAGGGGATTTTGCGGGAGCGGGAGAAGAGTGAGTTTGACCGCGCCCTCCGCACGGTGTCGGATAGTTTGACGATGATCGAGACAGCGACGGATTTGACGCCCGAAGAGACCGCGCAGGTGGCGTTTTATCAGCAACGGTTGAAGGGGTTGGTGGACTTTTTTAAGCTGTTGGATAACATCGTTGCCACGGTTTTGGCGCTGGATGCGATGCGGATCAATATGCTGGATATGTTTTTCAAAAAGGATGAGGCGTGATCGGCTCACCTTTTGTACCTGTGTCTCGTGATTTTTCCTTGCCGCCCGCGTTTGCCCGGCAGTTTTTGCAAACTGCGCCCGTCCGGTTGGAGGGGAAGATGCACCGGGTGTGGCACAAGCCGATGCTGGGGCCGATGTTTTGGGCCTTGGGGAAGTTGGGGATATTGGTGGGGCGCGCGGGGATAGAGGTTCCTACAACGCTAGAGATCGAGCTGACGCCCGAAGGCCAGGAGTGGCGGCGGACATTACATTTTGACACGCCGGTGGAGTTCAATTCGCGGAACACCTATGATTCGGTGCGCGAACAGGTGATTGAGTGGGTGGGGCCGGGGAAGGTGTTGGGGATGGGGTGGGGGATGGCGTTTCAGCCGCCCGGAACGTTGACCCTGGACACGCGCGGGTGGGTGCTCCGCCTGGGTCCGGCGACCCGCGCACTCCCGGACTGGCTCTGGCCGTGGACGTTGGGCCGCGCGGATACGGTGCAACGCGCGGATGCGGAGGATGATCGCGTTATTCATATCGAATTGGTCATCCGCCATGCGCTTTTTGGCGAAATGTTTGGGAATTCGGGCACGTTTCGAGTCTTGTAATGTCCCCGCATCCTTCGACTGCGGGTTTCGACTTCGCAAAGCCTCCGCTCAACCCTCCGCTCAGGATGCTTTCCATTTAATACTCATTACTCATTACTCATTACTTATCACTCATTACAAGGAGTTCCCATGACCCCCTCTCCCTCC
>JABWBV010000594.1 GCA_013359445.1 Anaerolineales bacterium
TGCAGGGAATGAAAGATCTTGTGACGGATGAGGAATTTCGCGCGTTTGTGAAAGCCAAACAAGTCCGCGTTCGCTTCTATGGCGATTATGTCCGCTATTTTCAAGGAACGAGGTTTGAATTCTTACTGGATTTATTTCAACAGCTGACAGCGGAGACCCTTCATTTTTCTCGTTATCGCCTGTTTTGGGGCGTGGTGGGAAATGACGCGACCGAGCAGGTGGCACAGATGGGGGCAGAATATTACATGCGCGAAAAACGGTTCCCCGCGCGAAGGGAAATCATTGAAGCTTATTATGGAGAGTTTGTCGCGCCAGTGTCATTGTTTATCGGCTACGATAAATTTTCAGCTTTTGATATGCCGCTCTTAGCCACTGGTCAGGAGGATTTATATTTTATGACCAGTCCAACGCCGTATCTTACTGAACGCCAACTTAGATTAATTTTGTTCGATCATCTGTATTCCAGGAAAGGAGAACCGGATTATGCCGAGTTTACGCCACAAGATTGGGCACGGATGCGACATTTCTATCAGACTAATCAAGAAAACACGATGGGTATAGGGCTTAACCTCCATGGGGTTTGGTATCCCCTCGCCCAGGTTACTGGAACCGAAAAGCTTTTACTAGACGAATTCAGCACATTATGAAACAATTTTACTTACCGAACACCACCGAAACTCAATATGTAAAAACGAATGGAGGAAGTGTTTCTTTATCAAAATTCTTTGGGGAATTGCAAAACCTGGTTACCCTTTTAGGCCATGAGGGCGGAAAGTTGTCACCGTCCATTTATGATACGGCCCAAGTTTTGCGATTCGCCCCTCCAGATGAAGGGGTTGAACCCGCATTGGAATGGTTGCTTAAGCACCAGGAATCGGATGGCGGGTGGGGAAACCCCCTGGCCCCGTTCATGCGAGATGTCCCTACCCTTGTCACTATTTTGGCTTTGCACCAATACAATTCGCAGGGTA
The DNA here is from genome assembly GCA_013359445.1 of Anaerolineales bacterium. GTDB lineage: Bacteria > Chloroflexota > Anaerolineae > Anaerolineales > JABWBV01 > JABWBV01. Next base: position 972 of record JABWBV010000594.1, read on the forward strand.
GATTTAACGATGCCATTCAGTGCGGGTTGGAGTTTTTAAAACGTCAAAACGAACAATGGGAAGACTTTTCCGTAGAGGACCTGCTTGTGGGGGTGGAATTAATTTTGCCCAAACTGGTGGAAGAAGCGGTTCAAAATAAACTTAACATTTCCATTCAGCCCTATCTGAAACTGAGTCAATTAGGGGCAGAAAAAAGAAAACTGATCCAGAACTTAAAAGTCATCCGGGGAACTCCGGCCGCGTTTTCCTGGGAATCTTGGGGAGAAGTTCCACACCAAACCCTATTAGACCCAATCTATAGTGTTGGAAACAGTCCAAGTGCCACAGCCGTCTGGATTTCAAAAGCACAAACCCTGGGCAACCATTCGCATATTTCAGATTCAAGGAACTATCTTCGCCTGGCATCCGGCGCAACAGGTTTGGAAATTCCAGGCGTGGTGCCTTTCGCCTGGCCGATTGATCGCTTTGAACAGTCGTTTGCACAATATGCGTTAGCGATTGGAGGACTATTAACTCACCCATCCCTGGAAGCCGCAGTAACCAAACAGGTGGACAATTTGTTCAAAGCGCTAACCCCCTACGGGATGCCATTTACCGACTATTTCATCCCTGATTTGGATGACACGGCGGCCTCTATTGTGGTGTTTCGCACGTTGGCAAAGGAAGTTCGGGGCGAAGTCTTGCGCGTATTCAAGCATCATTCTGGATATTTCACGTATCCCGGAGAATTTCATGCTTCGACAACGGCCCATGCACGAGCTGTTCACGCGCTGGGTTTACTGGAGAAAGAAGAGGGAATTCAGGCCCAAGCGGTTTTACTCCGTTTTCAGAACGCGAATGGGATTTGGCCGGGGGATAAGTGGCATAAATCCTGGTTATATTCAACAAGCCATATGTTATACGCCTTGCATACATCACCCCACTTAACCGCGGTAGAGAGGGGTCTCGCAAAATTAGTCGAGGCGCAGAAAGAGGATGGGGGCTGGGGGATGGGCAGATATTCAACAACCGCCGAAACCGCATATGTTATGTTGGCCCTACATTTTTATAAAAAGCAGAACCCCTTCATTGAACAAGGTTATCAACGCGCAAAAAAATGGTTGTTACATAATATTTATCGCCAACCTACCCCTCATGAAAATCTTTGGATTGGCAAAGAATTATTCAAGCCCTACCGAATTGACCGGGCGTTCGAGTTAACGGCACTATTACAAGCCTTTTTATAGCCTGGAGTTAATTGCTCAGGCTTAATGAGGAAACTCCTCGAAAAAAGGATGGAAAGGGGAATGGACATTCTCCCCTTCCATCCTTTTTTTAGAAACTTCCTACGACTGGTGAGTACCGCTTCATTATATGCAACAGGCTGAGGTGGAAATTTCTGGAGAACGATATTTCTGACATCTGCAAGCTGTTTTTCCACGTTACAATGAGGATCATCCAGCATGAATACGAAGTTCTTACGTGCAAGCCGGATTTTTTTTTGGGAATTTCTACAAAATTTCCCCCTTATTTGCGGGTTTACCTACGCCTTAGCCCTGGCAAAACAAGAAAACTGGCTCTGGATGTTTTTATCTGGTTTTGCAGGAAGTTTGCTCGGCTCTTTAACGATTCGTTTTACGGAACCGTTTATCGTACCGGGCAAAAAAGAAGCCATAAAGGTCACAATGACCAATGTGATCGTTTTTTTTGTCGTTGCGATGTTAATGTCCATCTACTTCGCTCAAAAATGGGGGGGCTGGCTGAGTGATCTCGCATTAGGCATTCTGCTAGGAGCGGGGGTAGGATATACCCAAGATTTGGCCGCTGGGCAAAAAAAGCCTGAAGCGCGTCATATTTTAGCGCTCTCGGTGGCTTTTACCCCCACTCTTTTTGCGATCCGTGCCTTAAACGAAATTGCGCCCCCCCTTTATGCGAGCTTCGTACTAAACCTGATGGTCACGCTTATCATCATTGTTATCGATTATCTATGGACAGGCGATCAACCGTCAGAAAAGGTTCGCAAGCTCTAAACAACAGGCGCTTCCTTATGTGGTGTCCATTTCGCGCATTTTCGGAGCGCAAATCATTTGCACGTGTTTCATTTGAGTTAACTGTCCGAAAAAAGGGCTGGGTGGGGGATGCACATCCCCCACCCAGCCCTTTTTTCGGGGAACCATAATTGAAATGAAATGCACCCTCATCCATACAAAGGTGTCCTATGTTACTTGATGTTTGGCGACGAGTCACCCACGTCAATGTCCCAGACCCGGACGAAGCCCGACGACGCAGGCTGTTAAACATTATCCTCGTTGGGGTTTCATCGATAACCCTGATCCTCTTAATTTTTGGGTTCTTTATCACCAAAGGTAGTCCGCTCTCAAACCGTTTTTTGATTTTTGGCCCATTTTTTATTGCAATCAATTTGGGGTTATATTTTCTCAATCGCATCTATTCGGGGATTTTGGCGAGTTCAATTTTTGTCGGAATTTTAACGATCCTCATTGTCTTTGCCGACTCACCGAAGGAACTTGTTTCTGGAAGAAGTCTTTTCTTTTTCTCGATTCCCATTGTTTTTGCAAGCGTCCTGCTTCGCCCCTGGATGAGTATTGGCATCGCTTTGGTTTGTACGATCGCCCAATTGCTTCTTTCCTACCTGAATTTTATTCCCGTCAACACCCTGGCGATTGGTGGTTTCCTCGTTTTAGCCTTGTTTTCCTGGTTGTCTGCCAACGGCATTGAGAGTGCGTTGACTGAATTACGCACGATCAACCAAGACTTAGATGCACGTGTCGCACGCCGCACAGAGGAATTAGCGATCACCAATGAACGTCTCAAAGAGCTTGACCTGATCCGCGCCAAATTTGTGGCGGACGTCTCCCATGAACTTCGCACGCCTGTGGGAAATCTTGTTGCCTATTTGGAAATGCTTCACGAAAAAATGGAAGACCCAGTCCGCACGAAACGGTATTTAACCGTTTTACAGGATGAAACCCAGCGTTTACACTCCTTGGTCAATTCGGTGCTCAATTTATCGCGGCTTGAGATCGGAACATCCAAATTAGAATTTACATCCGTCAATATCAGTGACATTGCCGAACAAGTCGTCCTCGCCCACGATTTGCGCGCCAAAGCACACGGGCTAAAAATCATTTTCCAACCAGGCAAGGATATCCCCGCAATATGGGCTGATTCAGATCAAATCAAACAGGTCTTTAATAATATTCTTGGGAATGCCGTCAATTACACCATGCAAAATGGAAAGATCACCGTCAAAACATATGCAGAACAGGAT
>JABWBV010000595.1 GCA_013359445.1 Anaerolineales bacterium
AAAACTGCCCAATCGCCGAAATTTCTCAGGGGTGCGCTAAAAAAAATGCCTTGTGAGCCTTTCGGAAGCCCTTAGCCCTTGAATTCTGCAACACGCTCTTTTTAGATGTCTCTACAGGTTCCCAGGTTCGCGGCGGTGACGTAGAAGGTTTTTACTTGCTGGTTAGGATACTGGACATTTTGCGAAGGGGCCAACCAGGTTCCCCAGGCAAGGACGGGAATGAGGGCGTTGAGGAGGTTGAGCATTGTAGACTTTATTTCGATGAGGTGCCTTTTTTAACGCAAAGGTGCAAAGAGGCAAAGATGCAAAGGGGTAAAGAAAATGCGGGAGTATGTAAGCCTGCAACTTGCGTGGGTAGTGACGACTTCAGTCGTTCTCTGGAGCGGTTGAAACCGCCACTACGAACCTGAAAACCTTTGCGTCTTTGTGCCTTTGCATCTTTGCGTTAAAAATTTGGGTTTTCCGTGTATAGCCTTCTTCTTTACGGTTGATAAGCAGACAAAGAGTTGATTTCTTCCTCCGACGCAGGATAAAACCGAATCGCTTGCCCGCCGCCGGGGGCGAGGTCGAGGGTGAGGAGGGTGGTGGAGTCGACGAGGACTGAGGTGATGTCCATCGGATAGGGATTGCTTTCCCAGTCGGCCCCCTCGCCGTCGGCGTAGATTTGGGCGACGTACGTCACGCCGGGGGGGAGGAAGGTGAGGGGGGCGGTCAGCGTGCGGGGGTTTTCGTCGGTGATCGAGCCGAGGAACCATTCGTCGCTGTCGCGTTTTTGGCGGACGGTGGTGAGGTAATCGCCGATTTGGGCGTCCAGGATCAGGGTTTGGTTCCAGTCGGCGGGGACATCGAGGATGAATTGGAAGGCGGGGTTGCCTTCGTAGTTTTCGATCAGGTCGGCGGCCATTTGCAGGGGGCTGTAAATGGTGACGTACAGGGCGAGTTCTTTGGCGAGGGTGTGGTTGACGTTGTTGTTGGGGCGGTATTCGTCGAAGGTCAGATCGAGGACGCCGGGGGTGTAATCCATCGGGCCGGAGAGGAGGCGGGTAAACGGCAGGATGAGGACGTGATCGGGCGGGTTGCCCCCGTTTTCGCCCCAGGCGTTGTATTCCTGGCCGCGGGCACCCTCGCGGGTCATAAAGTTCGGGTACGTGCGGCGGAGGCCGGTGTCTTTGATCGGTTCGTGGGCGTCAATCATAATGCCGTAGTGCGCCGCCGTTTCGATCACCCGCTGGTAGTGTTCGACCATATACTGCCCGTGATGCCATTCCAACCCGACCACATTGCCATTTTCATCGTAGCGCCGAACCCCCTGCCCGTACCCGACGTACCCGGTTTTGATCGTGTTGATGCCCAGGTCTTGGTAGAGGGCGAACGCGTCTTCCATTTGGGATTCGTAATTGGTGATGGACGCGGCGGTTTCGTGGTGACCGATCAGTTTGACCCCCAGTTCTTCCGCATACGCCGCCAACCCTTCGAGGTCGAAATCGGGATACGGTTCGGTGAAGCTGAAAATATCCCCGTTCGCAATCCAATCCCCGTCCCAGCCCGTATTCCAGCCCTCGACGAGGACGCCAGAAAAGCCGTATTTCGCCGCAAAATCGAGATAGGCGGTAGCGTTTTCGGTCGTGGCCCCATGCCGGTCGCCGCTCCCCCACGTCCATTTGTCGAGGTGCATCCCCCACCAGATGCCGATGTACTTGCCCGGTTTGACCCACGAGACATCAGCGAGGGCGTTCGGTTCGTTCAGATTCAGGATAAGGTAGGAGGTGATGAGGTCGCCGGGCGTTTCGGCGATTTGGAGGGTGCGCCACGGGGTTTGGAGGGGCGTCTGACCCCGGACGAGGACGCCATCCGACCAGGGGACGAGGCCCGCTTTCAGGACGAGGTTATCTTCCGTTTGCAGGGTCATGGACGAGTAGTTGACCAGCGCGGCCTCGTGGATGCTCAGATACAACCCGTCGGCGGTTTGCATGGTGAGCGGGGTGTGAACGCCAGTGCGGGCGAACTTCGCCATCTGACTGAGGGAGGTCTGGCGGTAGAGGTATTCGTAGCGGTTTTCGAGAAACGCGCCAATCCACCACGCCTGATGATCCCCGCTCAGGGCAAATTCCGTTTGCTCGTCCATGATCGCAAACTCGCTCATGTTGGGCTGTTCGGGGAATTCGTACCGGAACCCGATCCCGTCATCGAAGGCGCGGAAAACGACGACGAACTCGCGCGGGGTCGCGCCCCCGTCCGTGAGGCGGACGCGGAGTTCGTTGTGGTGGTCGCGGATGTCTTTGACTTCGCCCCAGGGCTGGGTCCAGGTCTCGTCAAAGGTGGAGGTTTCAGAGTCCACGATGCTCAGCCCGGCGTTGAGGGGGTCGGCGTTGAGGAAGGTGAAGCCCATTTTCGAGGGCAGGAGCACATCCGCGCCGTTGCGGGTGACACTGTAATAGGGGACGCCATCAATCAGCCCGAAGCGGATTTCGTTTTGCCCGTCCGGGGAGGTAACGCGCAGTGCCGCGTCCGGCATGGTGAACGTGTCGCGCGGAGTGGAACCAGGACTGCCGCCGCTGGCCGCCTGGGTGGCGAGGGCGCTTTCGATGCGGTTAAGGGTGGGGGTAGGTTCGACCGCGGGAGGGGCGTCGGTCGGAGTTGCATCAGAGGCCGGGGCGAGGGTGGCGGTTTGGGCTGGGAGGGGGGAGGGTGATTCGGTGGGGGTGGAAGGGGTGGGTTGACTGCACCCGGTGAGGAGGAGGAAGGTGAGGAGGAGAAGGGAGAGTTTTTTCATATGCTTGGATTTGCGGCGATTGAAATCGCGGCAACGTTTACAAAACCTGCCTTCGCAGGTTGAGAGAACAGGTTGATTAGTCGGCGCAGGGCGACTTCGTAATGGGTGGGTGCAGTTTCAACTGCCACCGTCATTTGATTTGCGTTGAAATCGCGGCAACAGATACGAAACCTGCCTTCGCAGGTTGAGGAAACAGGTTGATCAGTCGGCGCAGGCCGACTTCGTAATGGGTAGGTGCAGTTTCAACTGCCACCCGCTTATTTCTTTTTATTTCGTTGGTAGTTATTCCACCAGATCATATAAAAAATGATCACACCCCCGATGATGATCCATGATCCGTTGGCTCCCATTTGCAGGACGAGGATACGACCAATGGCGAAAAAGATAAAGATGAGAATGAGATTACGGAGAATCGGAGAGATTTTGGGCATGGGATGATCCTTTGTGTGAGGGAGGGGTAAATACAGTAAATAAGGTAGATAAGGTAGATAAGGTAGATAAGTAGATAAGGTAGATAAGTAGATAAGGTAGGCTCTCTACTTTGTTTACTGTATCTACCGTATTTACCCTCTTTACTTTATCTACTTTCCCCCCCCTGTGAGCAAACACCTTAACTGGTGCGTATAATATCATACAGAGTATAACCAGCATGACAAACCTTGAATCTCTCATTGATCGTTGGCGCGCCGGGGACGAGCGCGCGGCGGAGGCGATTTACGACCTTCACCGTGAACGCACGTTCCGGCTGGCGTTTGGGTTGCTCGGCAACGCGGACGATGCCGAGGAGGCCGCGCAAGACGCGTTGACGTATGCCTTGCTCAATATCTCGCAATTTGACGAACGGCGCAGTCAATTTACCACCTGGCTTCATATGATCACCGTCAGCCGGAGCCGGGACATTCTGCGGAAACGTCGCCCGGTCTTTTCGCTGACCGATTGGCTGAAAGGGCACCGGAGTCCCCCCGACCTGAACCCCGGCCCCGAACAGAAAGTAGAAAACAAACAAGCCCGACATTCCATCTGGGATGCCGTGCAACAACTCAACCCGATCTTACGCGAAGCCATCGTTCTGCGGCATTGGGGCGGGCACACCTACGAAGAGATCGCTGAAATTGCCGGGTGCCCGATGAAAACCGCCCAATCCCGTGTACGGCTGGCGCATCAAAAACTGGCGGAAACGCTGGATGGAAAAAATGTAATGGAACTGATGGGAACGGAAGGGAATTCGTAGGAATTGGTAGGAACTCCTGGGAACTTATGGGAATTTGCGAAATCTCCCAAATTCCCACAGTTCCCCCCAATTCCCACAACTCCCCCCAACTCCCACCATTTCCCCTCCCCCCCCTCTCCCTATGAAACCCTCCCACCTCACCCCCGACCGTCTCACCGGTTACCTGTACCAAACCCTCGACGATGCCACGCGGGAAAGCATCAACGCCCATCTCACCACGTGTCCCGCCTGCC
>JABWBV010000596.1 GCA_013359445.1 Anaerolineales bacterium
GACAAGAAGCGGTGGGGGGGTGGGTTTTGTTGGGGGTTGCCAGGGAGGGGGAGCTGTGGCTCGGGTAGGGGACTGTGATTCGCGCGGGGGTGTTTCCCGGGGCGGGGTCTCGCGGGGAGAGGTTCGTTCGGTGGGGTGGGGATAGGTGGAATGCCCATTTTTGGGCGGTGTGGTTTGAGCGCGCTTGGGGTCGGAGGCAACCGGCCAGGTTCCTGTGCGGTCTTCGCGGCGAGGTTGCGCGGGGAGGGGACTCCGTTCGCGGCGGATAGGGCGGGGTAGTTCGGCTGGGAGGGTTTTTTGTGGCGCGGGGCGTACCGGCGGAGTTGGACGACGTTCGACGGGGGGGGGCATTTTGATCCGGTAGGAACGCGGGGGTGGCGCGGCCTTTGGCGCGGGAGGGGGTGTCAGGGGTTTTACGGGATCGAGGACCGGTTGAATGGCTTCGAGTTTTTGGGCTTTTTCGTCCTCATCCTCGTCGCTTTCTTCGGGATCATCAAAACTGAGGGGAGGTTCCGAGGTCGCGGATTTGGGTTGAACAGGGAGTTGGCGCGCCCACGGATCATCGGGGGTGAGATCATCCGGGTAAATTTCATCCACGTATACGGGTTCTTCGCTGGTTCGAGAGGGGGCAGGTTGGGTGTATTTATTTTTTGCGCGCATAACATTCATTCCATTGTAATTAGAAAATATGTTCTATTATACGCTGTTTTTGTTTTTGAAGCAAGGTATTCGTTGGAAGTGGGCGCGGGCCTATCTTAAAGTCCAGGTGCGACGCACTTTGGCAGGGGTTTAGGCCAACATTCTCAACAAAGCCTTTTCCCAAAACGGTCTCAAGTGCGTCGCACCTGGGAGCGGACGACTTTAAGAAATGTTTGCCAATTTGGTTCCACTCATTCCGCATTGTGGGGATTTCCTGCTACAATTTTCTATATTCCTTTCCTCGGAAGTGCCCCTTTCTGAGGAAAACAGAATCGAATTTTGAAGGTTTCCTGCACCAACCGCGACATATAGGCAAAACATGACTTTTCCTCCTCGCCCTTATCTCCATCCTGCGCTTTCGGTTGACACGCTCCAAGAATTTACTGGCGAACCTTCGGCCATTGAAGCATTGGTTCATGCCTATTATGCGGATGTCTACCGTCTGGCTGTGTCGATTTTGGAAGAGGTGGAAGATGCGGAAGAGGTGGCTCAGGATACCTTCATTGCGGCGGCGGCGGGGTTGGAACGGTTTCGGGGGGACTCAAAATTGAAGACCTGGTTGTTTGGCATTGCCATCAATCTGTGCCGCACACGCTTACGCAAACGCCGCTCCCGTATGGTTTTGCAACACGCTTTGGAAGCGTTGCACTTTCTCCGCCCATCTCAGCCCTCCCCCGAAGAAATCGTGGAGCACGCGGAACTCCACACCCGTCTATGGGATGCCATTCAAGCCCTGGACGAAAAACATCGTTTACCTGTCATCTTGCATTACCTTCACGAACTTTCTGTCCCCGAAATCTCCGAGATCCTGACCCTCGAACCGGGCACCGTTTACTCTCGTTTACACTACGCCCGCAAAAAACTGCACTTCCTGCTCAAACACTCCCCGCCTCCTTCTCCCTGACCGCCCTTTCAGGGGGAAATCTTATGAAACTCACACACGCCCAAGCCCAAGCCTTTCTCGAACAAACGCCCGGTCACCTTCGCCCGGCGGAGTTCGCCGCGCTTCAACAGCATCTCGACGAGTGCGAAACTTGCCGGGCATTTCGCACTGCGGTGCGTGAACGCGACCACCTGATTCACCAGACTCTCCACCTTGCCCACCCCCGCCCCTCTTTCACCCAAGCTGAACTTCAGCGCATCTCCACACGCGTGCGCCGCCGGGCACAAACGCGTCGTTTTTTGACCTGGTTGGGCGGTGGTATCCAAACGCTGACCTGGACAGGCCTCACCGCGGGCCTTGCCTTCGGGCTGATCTGGCTTCTCAATCATCTACCCCTTCCCAACCCTGAGCCTGCCGCGACCGAAGCCGTGCAGGTGACGGCCCCGGTCGAATTTACACGCCCCTCCGTGGAACCGACCCCCCTCCCAACCTTGGCGGCCCCTTCCGTTACCTTCACGGCGCAATTTGAGCAAACCCTGCATGGGCACGAGACGAGTGTCGCGCAAGTCGCCTTTTCCCCGGACGGGCAATGGCTCGCCTCTGCGGACACGTCCGGGGTGGTTAACCTTTGGGATGCGGAAGCGGGGCAACTCGTATATTCGCTTACCGCGCACCCCAAAGCCATCACCAGTCTGGCCTTTGCCCCCGATGGAAGCATGTTTGCCACGGGGAGCAAAGACGGCACAGTCAACCTATGGGATACGGAAAGCGGACGTCTGCTCAACTCCCTTTTGGATGATACAAGCCCGGTCAAATCCCTGGCCTTTTCGCCCAACGGGGAACTGCTGGCGGTTAGCATGAGCCAGTATCAGGTCTATATCATTCGGGTTGCCACTGGGTTGATGATCAACAGTTCCTCCGCCCACACCCGGTTCGACGTTTCCACCGATACGAACAACAATTACGTGCTGGCCTCCTCCGAAACCGCCGTCTGGCTGAACAGCGATTCGACGGTGCCCTTCGCGATCATCCTGCGTGGCCAGGGGGGACGTGCACTCAACACCGCCCTCTCCCCGGACGGGAAACTGCTCGCCTCTGGCTCTACCGATCAAAAAATTTATCTTTGGCAAATATTTGATGTTTCCTACATCGTCCACAATGAGTACAACGCCCTTTCCACCACCGAACGACTGGTCTCTGGCCCGTTAAAATTGACGCTCGAAGGGCACACTGGCTGGGTCACCAGTCTGGCCTTTGCCCCCGCCGAAATGATTGTCTCCGGCTCCACCGATGGCACGGTCAAAATCTGGTCCCTCGCCGACGGTAGCCTGCTTACCACCCTGACCGGACATCAAGCCGGGGTCAACAGTGTCGCCGTCTCGCCGGATGGGCACTCAATCGCCTCCGCCTCTGACGATGGCACCGTCAATCTGTGGAATTTTTCTCCCTAAATCCAAATTGTTTTCCCCCACCCGCCTATGCTTCGCTATCTCACTCGCCGCATCCTGATCATCCCCTTCGCTTTATGGCTGGTCAACCTGTTGGGCTTCACCTACGCCCACTTTGCCCGCCCCATCCGCGCCGCACGCACGCCGTACCTCCCCTTCGTCCCCGAATCCGGCCCGCTGATTCCCACCTACCAAACCTACCTGCAAACCTTCTTTAGCCCCGAACGCCGCTCCTTCATACAAGGGGAAGTCATCATCACCATCCAAAGTGCCATCGTTGCAAGCCTGGGGCTTCTCAGCCTTGCACTGGTGTTGAGCATCGTGATTGGTGTCATCCTTGGCCTCTCCGCAGTGCGTAACGAACCCCCCGGGGTGCGGCGTTGGCTGACTTTTGTCGCAACCTCCGGGCTTGCCATGCCAAGTTTTTACATCGGGAGTTTGCTCATTGTCAGTTCCATTTCCTACGTCTTGTGGAAAGGCCCCGGAACCGCCCTGCCCTTTCCCATGCAAGGCTTTGGCTGGGACAATCATCTTGTGCTCCCCACCATCGCCCTCATGGCTCGCCCCACCATGCAAATCGCCCAACTCACCGCGGGCGTCCTTTCCGGGGAACTAAGCAAACAATACATCACCGCCGGGCGCAGTCTCGGTCAGACATGGCGGTCTATCCGCGCCAAATACGCCATGCGGAACATCCTGGCCCCGGTCATCCTCACCATCACCGGCTCGTTTCGCTTGCTGGTGGGCGAACTCGTTGTCGTCGAATGGCTGTTTTCCTGGCCCGGCCTGGGACGCTTGCTCGCCCAAACCCTTGTCCCGCCTCTGCTCAGTAGCAGTCAGGGCACCAATCTCTTTTTAGACCCGGAAGTCGTCGCGACTGTCCTCACCATTTTTGGCGCAGTGTTTCTGTTCGCAGACCTGATCGCCTCCTTCCTTGTCCGCATTTTCGACCCCCGCTTGGGTTTCACGGATGATGCCAAAGCCCAATAAATCGCCATGAATCACAAACTTCTCGGTTATCTTTTCTTTTTCCTGGGTCTGTGTGTGGGTGCGCTGGTCATGCGCGGCTGGTTGGATGGAAAAATGCCCTTCCTCGGCCCCCCGCCCGTGCCCTCGGCGGAAACGAACGGCACCCCCGCCGCAGACGAAAATACCTCCGGGCCTGAAACGGGGGAAGAAGCCCCCACCGCGACACCCCTCCCGGCCC
>JABWBV010000597.1 GCA_013359445.1 Anaerolineales bacterium
CTGACGCAGACGCATAGTTTGGTGGTGCAGGATGCGACGGTTGGGCAGACGGCGCAGAATGTGGATTTGAGCCAGGTACATGCGTTGGTGGTTTCTGAGACGAATCACGGGCAGGGGGCGGAGAATTTATCTCTGACGCAGAGCCACGTGCTCTCTGTAGCGGATGGGACGCACGACCAGATGGCGGTGAACGTGGATTTAAACCAGGCGCATGTTCTGGAAATATCCGCCACATCACACACTCACCAGGCCGAGCAGATCGAGCTTAGCGCGGCGATCTTCTTGGTGATCGCCGATGGCGTTCATGGGCACATTGTCGAAAGTTTGTCGCTCGAGCAGGCCCATACCCTTGCCGTCTTGCCCGCGTTGCACGAGCAAATGGCCGAAGGTTTGAGCCTGGGCCAAACCCACGTCCTGAACCTGGCCAGCACTGCCCATGCCCACACGGCCGAACAGGTCGTATTCCAGACCGGTGCGCCCTGGGATCATACCCTCCAGCGGGGCCTGCGCCGGGGCATTGATCGGAGAATGGAACGATGACCAAAATCGGCCTGAACCAAACGCACCTCGCCACTTTTGTCCTGGTAGATGCCCAGGGCGTTGAAGTTAGCGGTCTGGGGACCACTTTCACCGTCCAACTCTCCAAAAACGGGGGCGCATTTTTAGCAGGGACCTCTACAAAAGCCGAAATTGGGAGTGGCTGGTACTCCTACCTGGTTTCCGCCAGTGACACCGATACCGCCGGGCCGCTGGCTCTGAAAATTACGGCCCCTGGCGCGGCCCAGCAAAACCTCCTGTATGAAGTCTCCGGCAGTCTGTTTGAAAGCCCAGTGGGGCCGCTCTTTGCTACCGTCGCCGACGTCGCCGCCTTCCTGCAGATCGACATCCCATCTGATGATGAGGCGGCCCTGCGCGCCCTGGGCGAAGCGACGGCGGCCATCCGCAACTATACGCGCCAATATCTCTCCCGCGTCGAAGACGACACCATCACCCTCGATGCCCCGCACGGGCGACGCCTGTTTTTACCCGAACTGCCGGTCGTTTCTGTGGAAACGGTCATCGAGGAAAGCGTTGCCCTGGTGGCAAATACGGATTACCGGCTGGACGGGGCCGGCCTTCTCCACCGACTGAAGGGCAACGTGTGGAATTTTTGGGGGACGAGCGAGGGCCTCCAAAACATCGAAGTGACCTATACCCACGGGTATGACCCGATTCCTGATGATATTGTGGTCATTGCGACGCGAGCGGCGGCCAGGGCGTACCAGGCTGGGCTGAAGGCGGAAGAGAATGGGGGGGTGGGGGGCCTTATCAGTAAACAACTCGGTGATTATTCGGTCGGGTTCTCGCCGGAAGCAACTTCGATGGAAGGAACCATGGGCGTTTCCGCGGCCCGCCTCCTACTCATGTCCGAAAAAGACATCCTCAACAAATACAGGATCTAATGACTGTCTTTGAGTCGCTTCTCAACAATGATTTTCTCGTCTTCCGCAGGGAGCGGACGAGCGATGGGCAGGGGGGGTGGCCGTTTGTGCCGACGCAGATCGGGGAGGTGCGGGGGCGGATTCGACCGGCGAGCAGTCAGGAACGCGTGGAAGCGAGGCAGGAAGGGCGGGAGATTACGCATGTTTTTTATGCCGTCTCAGGGGTGGACGTGGCGCGTGGGGATACGCTCGTCACGGATGGCCTGCTCGTCGAGGTGGAGGGGGTGCGGGAGCCGTCGAAGGCTGGTGACCACCTGGAAATTGACTGCCGTGAAAAGCAGCAGGAGTTGGGGGTAGAGGATGGATCGTGATGGATAAACCAGTCGTCGTCTTCAACACGATTGAATTTAAGCGGGATGTGCTGGATACGATTGTCTCGAACGCATCGCTGGCGGGAGAGTTTTTGAAACGCAGTGCGCGCGGCCATTTGTATAACGTGCAGGAGCCGGAGTGGGGAAAAAATTACCGGAATAAACTGGTGGCACGTTTGATCGATTACGAAATTGAGCGGACACCGCGGGAGGTTGTCTTGAGGATTGGGGTGAAGCGGAGTTCAAGCGGATCTCACCACGGCTATTACATTGAGCTTGGGAGCCGGACGGCTCCGGCTCATCCGTTTTTACGCCCGGCAGTGTTCGGGAACGGCAAAAAGATTGTAGGACTTCTGTCCGGAAAATAGTTGGAGTTTTGTTTTGATGTTAACCCAGGCAATTTATGATATTTTGGCGAATGATGAGGCTTTGAGGGAGCTGCTGGCCGTGTATCGTGACCTGCCAGCCGTCTTCACCACAGACCCGGCCCCTGGGGATGCAGTATTGCCCTACATTGTATCTGCCGGAGACGTCGTCCAACTCCCCCTGGACACCAAAACCACTCGCGGCCGCGACCTCCAGCGCGACATCCGTTGCTACGCCCCGGCTACCGGGAGCGCCGCGCTGGTCGAGCAGATTGCCGAGCGCGTACGTACCCTTCTCCACCGGCAACACCTCACGATAGCCGGGTTCACCTGGCTCGTCTCAGACATTGCCGGTCCCATCATCGCCGACGAACGCGAAACGCAGTCCGGACGCGACACCTACGGCCGGGTCCTGACCCTGAGCCTCAAGGCGCAAGAAGTTTAAAAAATTTTTAGAAAGGATTTGAAATCCAAAAGGATTTGAACCCAAAAGGAGTACACCATGTCCATGAACGGATCCAACCTGCTGATCCTCGCCAACGTCGGCACGCCCGAAACCCCGGCCTACCAGGTCGTCGGCTGTCAGCGCGGGGCCACGATTGACGAACAAACTGCGGAGATTGATGCGTCCTGCAAATCCTCGCGCAACAAACGCGTGCTGCCGGGCCGCTACTCATCCTCCATTTCCCTGGATGGTCTCTACGTCCCCGATGATGCCGCGTTCCAGGCCCTGCGCGATGCCAACCGCAACGGTGAACTCGTGCTCATCGCCCGCGAGGAGTTCGGCGAGGTCCTGGAAACCGCGAACTGTCTCGTGACGGCCATGCCTCAGGCGTTCCCCGATCAAGATGTCGCCACGATTTCCGTCTCGCTGACGGTAGACGACGGATGGACCGTCGTTGGGAGCTAACCCCATGACGGCGCGTTTTGAAGGCCATCTCACTGCTGAAGACGACCGCGGAAAGACCCGCGAAGTGCGTATTCTTTTTACGAATCGAGCGCTCGCTGAGGCGGAACAAGCCATGGGTAAAGGCGTTATTGGCGTCGCCCAGGGCTTTGCCACCGGTAGCACCGGGCTTTTTGAAGTCGCCCACCTCTTGCGCGCGGGGATGGAACATGCCCGGCGGGAGGCGAAACAGCGCGGCCGCCCCATCACGCTGAACGATGCTTACGAAGTGCTCGACCAATGCGGCTTCTCCCGCGTCGCCCAAACCGTGATGGAGTCGGTGGCCGCCGTGCTGAGTTACGACCCGGACAACGTCATCCCGTTGGGCGAACCCGAAAACGGTGCGGACCCAAACGGGTAGAGGACGGGAGACGGGCGGCCGGAGACGGACGGGCGACCGGAGACGGACTGGATGGGTGGTTCGACGCCGACCGCATCCTCAAACAGGCGCTCCGGGCTGGCCTCTCGGTAGAGGCCTTCTGGCAAATGACCCCCGCCGAAACCTGGATGGCGATTGAGGCGGCGATCTGGCAGGACGAACGCCAGGGGCGCAGGGATGCTATCCTGGCCTGGCGGACTGCCGCGCTGAACCGGATGAAACGAATGCCATCGTTAAAAAATTATCTCGCCCAAAATACTCCCCAGCAGGTGAAAGTGTTGCGCGGGGACGAACTGGAACAACGCCAGGCTGAATTCCGGCACATGTCCACTGCCGTGCAGGAAGCGGCTCCTGCACTCCACGCGCGTTTAGCCGCCCTCCAAAAACGCAACGCTAACCGGAAGAAAAAGTAACATGTCCTCCCAATTAGGCGAAGCCTTCGTCCCCATCCGGGCCACCCTCGATAAACTCGATGCTGACCTGGCCGGTGCGCGCAAGAAAATTGAGGGCGCCACGGGGAAACTGAGCCAGATCGGGAACAAGATGGGCAGTTTTCTCTGGAAAGGGGCCATCATGGGCGCGGAGGCCCTGGCGGTTGCCATCGCCGCGACGGCCGTCGCCAGTGTCGTGGCGGCTGGAAAATTCCAGAGTTCGATGGCGATTATGTCTACCGCCGTGGATCCGGTGGCCGTCGGCGCCAGTACGGCGGCGGAGGCGATGGATGTTTTGGGGGATGCGGCGATTGAGGT
>JABWBV010000049.1 GCA_013359445.1 Anaerolineales bacterium
TATGACCTTCCCGCGCTTGCCTGCCTCCGAAAATGAATTGATCGACGCCTTAGCCGTCTGTCTGGACGCCATGGCCATTGGCTCTGACCTGGAAACCTGCCTGGGCATGTACCCCACCCTGGCCGAAGATCTCCGCCCCTTACTCCAGACCGCTCAAACCGCCCAAATCGCCTCCCCGCTTCCCGTCCCCATCGAAGCGATGAACCGCAGCCGCACCCGTCTGTTAGGCCGCGCGGCAGAATATCGAACCGCCCCGCGCTCCCGCGCGGGGGTATTTGCCTGGCTCACCCGCACCCCGCGCTTCGCGGTCTCTTCTCTCGTCACGATCATGGTTCTTTTTGCCGGGCTTTTCACCATCAACAGCCTTGCGGCTCGCGCCTTGCCCGGCGACGCGTTTTACCCGCTCAAACTTTCCATCGAGAATGCGACGATGGGACTTACTCCCGGCTCTCCAGCCCAACAAGCCCTGGAACAGGTTTACCGCGAACGACGGATCGACGAAGTGCGCGCCCTCCTCATTGCCGGTCGGGAAGAAACCATCACCTTTGAAGGCGTCTTCGCCGCCAGAGAACTCCTCTCCGGCGTAGCGCCCGAACGTTTGCTGGTGAGTGATATATATGTCCTCAACACCATCAACACCACTACCATCGGTGAGCTAGAAATCGGCATGTTGATCCAAGTTGTGGGGCGCACCCGCGCAGATGGCTACGTCGAGGCCACCGTACTTCGCCCGCGAGCGTTTGCTTTTGTTGGTCTCGTTGAATCCATCACTTCCGATGCCTGGCGGGTGGATGGCCGCGCTGTTGGCATCCGCGCGGAAACCCAGATCGATGCGGGGGTGGAACTGGGCAGTAAAGTGATGGTTTTGGCCGAGTTTGATGATGAAGCCACCTTGTTTGCCCGCGCCATTTTATTAACCGCCCCAGCAGAAGACACCCCCACTGAACCCCAACCTACCCCCACGGTGCCCAATCCCTCGGAAACGACGTCCACCCCAACCTCTCCCACCCCAACCCCCACCGCCTCCCCGACCTCCACCCCCACCAGCACGGTCCCCTTGCCCTCGTCCACACCCCTTCCCCCTGCGACCGAAGAGGCTTCCCCGTCTGCTACCCCATCCGCCTCTCCCCAACCGTCGGACGATCCCACCGCCACCTCCGAACCCGAGCCGACCGCCTCCCCGGCCCCCACACTCGAGCCGACGGATGATGACAACGACAACGAGAATGAAAACGATAATGATAACGACAATGATAATGACAACGAGAATGAGAATGAGAACGACAATGAGGATGAGAACGACAATGAGAATGAAGATGACAACGAGAATGACGGCTAACGCGTAAGGACACAATGCCCGAATAAAAAAACGAGCCTGGTTTTTCCAGGCTCGTTTTGATTCTGCCGAATTGCTCAGACATAAAGAGGAAACTCCCCAAAATCAGGATGAAAGAGACTGTGTTCATCACCCACCTTCAACTTGATTTCGGGCTAATCTATGCCGCGGATGAGAAGTTATGCTCCTTTTGGAAAGAAAGTTAAGAAATGTATAAATATACATAGAGAATTGTATTAATTATAAATAATATATGTAGAAAGTTTGTATAATTTTGATATGATTGTATTAATCAAAACTTCAAAAGGAGATGCTCTTGATCAATATGTCCCACTTATTCTCAAAATCAAACGCAACAATCAACCTTGGAGGCACTATGAAAACAAAAATCTGGCTATTTATCATTCCCCTGTTTGTGCTTGGGCTACTGATCGCCCTCGCAAACACTGCGCGCGCCACTGCACCTCAGCAAGCGACAATTGTCGGCGCCCCCGCGCGCGTCCATGTCGCTCATTTCGCCCCGTTTGCCAGCGAATTGGATGACACCTCTGTCACCGTCCGCGTCAACGGCGCAGATGCCCTCACCGACTTTGTCTTTGGCGAAACCACTGGCTATCTCGATTTTGCAGAAGGTGAATATCTCATCGAAATCCTTCCCACCGGCACCAACACCGTTGCAATCAGTGGCACCGTCACCCTCGTTGCCGACACCGACTACACGCTCGCCGCCATCGGCAACGGGTCCCTGCAACCGCTGGAACTCTTTGCCCTGGTCGATGACAACGCCGCGCCCACGGCAGGCAGTGCCAAAATCCGCATCGCCCACCTCGCCCCCTTCGCCGCCGATTTATCCGCCACCCAGGTGGACATCTGCACCGATGACGGCACCCCGGTTCTCACCAACGTCCCCTACAAAGTCTACACCGCTCCCTATGTACAACTCCCCGCAGGTGACTACGATTTGAAAATCGCCGCCCCCGGTACAACGTGTGGGACCACCTACCTGGACATCCCCGAAGTCCGTTTGGCGGATGGGGACGTAATCGACGTGTTCGCCATTGGCGATATCGCCAACCAACCCCTTCAGGTCACGAGCCTGACCGGGATCACCTTCACCTCCGCCCGGGTCAACGTCGCTCACTTTGCCCCGTTTGCCAGCGAACTGGATGACACTTCCGTCACTGTTCGTGTCGATGGTGCAGACGCCCTCATCGACTTTGTCTTCGGCGAATCCACTGGTTACCCGGATTTCCTCTCCGGTTCCCACTTTATCGAAATTCTCCCCACAGGTACCAACACGGTTGCCATCAGTGGTACGGTCACTTTAGATAAAGACACCGACTACACCCTGGCCGCGATTGGCAATGGCGTCCTTCAGCCCCTCGAACTATTCGCACTGGTAGATGACAACAGCACTCCCGATCCGGGGAACTTCAGCCTGCGCGTGGCCCACCTCGCCCCCTTTGCCGCGGACCTGAATGCCACCGAAGTAGACATCTGCACCGATGACGGCACCGTACTTCTGAACGACGTCCCCTACAAAGGCTATACCGATCCCTATGTCCAACTCCCTGCCGGAGACTACAGCCTGCAAATTGCCGCCCCAGACGACACGTGTAGCCTGGTTGTCCTCGAAATTCCCGAAGTCCGCTTTGAAGATGGCGAGGTCGCGGATGTATTTGCCATTGGCGATCTGGCCTTCCAACCGCTTCAAGTAACCAGCCTAACCGGGTTAACCTTCACCCAGGCCCGTGTCAACGTGGCCCACTTTGCCCCGTTTGCCAGCGAACTAGATGGCACCTCCGTCACTGTCCGTGTCAACGGCCTCGACGCCCTTACGGACTTTGTCTTCGGCGAATCCACTGGCTATCTGGATTTTGCCCCCGGCCCCTACTTGATTGAAATTCTTCCTACTGGCTCAAACGTTGTCGCCATCAGCGGCAATGTGACTCTTGCCAAAGATGTGGACTACACCCTCGCCGCCATCGGCAACGGCTCCCTCCAACCGCTCGAACTCTTTGCCCTGGTAGATGATGCCACCTCCCCATCCGCTGGCAATGCCAAAATCCGCATTGCCCACCTGGCCCCCTTCGCCTCTGATCTCTCTGGCACAAACGTGGACATCTGCACCGATGACGGCACCGCCATCCTGACCAACGTCCCCTACAAAGGGTATACCAACCCCTACGTGGAACTGCCCGCGGGCGACTATGACCTGCAAATCGCCGCCCCCGGCGGGACGTGTGAAACCACACTGTTGGACATCCCCTCCGTGCGGCTGTCTGATGGGGACATTGCCGATGTCTTTGCCATTGGCGACCTCTCCAACCAACCCCTTCAGGTCACCTCGCTCACCGGCCTCACCTTCACCCCGGCGAGCGTCAACGTCGCCCACTTTGCCCCCTTCGCTTCGGAAGCCCTCGAAGCCCTCACCAGCACCTCTGTCACCGTGCGTGTGAATGGCGCAGATGCCCTGACCGATTTCATCTTCGGCGCACAAACGGGATACCTGGAACTTGGCCCTGGCTCAGTCTTCGTCGAAATCCTCCCCACGGGCACGAACACGGTCGTGTTGAGTGGCACGTTTGAGTTGGATGCCGCGGCCTACTACACCCTCGCCGCCATCGGCGATGGCACCAACCAGCCCCTCGAACTGTTTGCCCTGGCCGATGACCCCACCTTGCCCGGGCCTGGTAACAGCCGTGTGCGGATTGTCCACCTCGCCCCGTTTGCCGCCGCCCTGGTCGATACCGAAGTCGATCTCTGCACCGAGGATGGGACGGCCATTCTGACCAACGTTCCCTACAAAGGCTTTACGGACCCATACCTGGAATTGCCCGCCGGCCTGTATGACCTAAAAATTACCGCCGCTGGGTCTTCCTGCGGAACCACCCTCATCGATGTGGCCACTATTGCCCTGCGCGAAGGTCAGGTTGCCACCGTTTTCGCCCTTGGGGATGGGGGTAACGCCGCCCCGACCGTGACTACTGACATCGATCTGGCGCCCAATACCATGTTCCTCCCGTTGATTTCACGGTAACGGAATTCTATAAAATGTCGCGGGCGGGGCAACCCCTCCACGGCACTGGAAAAACAACAAACTGGGCTGAGAAATCAGCCCAGTTTGTTGTTTTTCTTGGGGGTAATCGTTCCCCAGTTTTGTTTTTCGTCTATGGTCGGCGGGGGGCTTATGGGACCAGGCTTTGATAGACTGTGATGAGTTGGCTTGCAACTTCCTGCCAGCGATATTGTTGGGCATGGGACACCGCTTGGGTCGCCATTCGTGCCTGGATGATGGGGTTGGTGATGAGGGCGGTCAACCGGTGGCAGAGGGCATCGGCGTCTTCGCCGGGGAACAGAAACCCGGTTTGCCCGTCTTTGATCAAATAGGCTAACCCGCCGACTTCCGTTGCCACGACAGGGGTGCCACATGCCATGGCCTCCAGGGCCACCATGCCAAAGGACTCGTAGTGGGACGGCATTACCAGGACATCGGCGGCGGAGTAGTAATAAACCAGCGTATCTTGACTGCGTTTGCCCAAAAAAGCGACCACATCGCCCACACCGTACTCATTGCGTAAATCTTGCAGACGCGCCATTTCGTGTGTCATCTCTGTGCGGCTCACGTTTGGGTCGCCCCCAATGATCGTCACGCTTAATTTTTCTCGGTTGACCAGCCCTTGCCGGGTCATCATCCCGATGGCCTGGATGAGTAAATCCACCCCCTTGAGGGGTTCTATCCGCCCGACGAATAAGATGTTTTGATGATCCAGCGGAATTTCGGTAAACGCGCGGGCCTCGTCTTTGGGGATGGGGTAAAAATGGGAAATATCCACCCCCGGCGGGATGACAACGACCTTGCGGGTGTCGGCTTTGTACAGCCATTGCAATTGAGCGAGTTCCGCGGGGGTGGCGGCCACGATCCGGTCGGCCAGTTTTAGCACCATCTGTTCCCCGTTAATGCGATATTCGCCCTCCGCCTCGCCGAACCCGGCCACGCGGTTTTTCATGTGCCCCAGAGTGTGGAACATGTGAACGACGGGTACATTCCAGGCCGCTTTGAGGTGCTGGGCGGCGATACCCGACATCCAATAATGGCTGTGAATCAAGTCGTAGTGGATGCCTTTGGTGCGGGCAAATTCTAAAATCCCCTCGGCAAAGGTGGGGATGTGGGCAATAAGATCAGGTTTGGGGAGCGGCACCTCCGCGCCGGCGGGGACATGCACGACGCGGTTGCCGTAGCCGAGGTCGTGTAACACGTGGGGGACATGTTCATCCTGGGAGCGGGTAAAGACATCGACATGAATGCCCATTTGGCCGAGCTGACGTGTGAGATCGCGTACGTAGACATTCATACCCCCGGTATCTTTACCGCCTAACGTGGCAAGGGGACAAGTGTGGTAGGAAAGCATGGCAATTCGCATAAGGGTATTATAAACCCAGCCAACGAGGAATTTTGTGGGTGGGCTGAGAATTGTTGGGCGGCTATGGGTAGAGTTAGGGAGATAAAAAACTGTCGTTTTACCCTTAAACGGATGGAACGCACTTTAATTTAACCGGAGTTGAATGTAAAATACCGGGAATTTATCAATTTTTGTGGATTGGTCTGGCGTTTTATCAGGAGTAGAGACCGTGAAAGTAATTTTTCCACCCGTTACCTCGGAAGAGCAAGCCATTCGGATGGTGTTGTTCCGATTTATTCTTTCAGGTTATGTAATTTTTGGGCTTTTGTTTGCGCTGACAGGACCCTTTGTGCCAAATGTTGAGTTGCGATATGGGCTTTTGGGGGTAGGGTTGGCCGTGACGGGGTTGATAACGATGGGGGTTAATCGTCTCAGGCATCCGTTTGCCGCGCGCCTCACGCTGGTTATCCTGTCGTTTCTTGTGATTACAATTTTTGCCATGACGGGTGGGGGCATCCGAAGTTTGGCTTTTTTGGATTATATTGGTCTGGCTTTAATGACCGGCCTGATTTTTGGGGAGGTGGCGAGTCTTTCGGTCGTCGTGCTAACGTTGTTGATTGGGTTGGGGTTTATCCTGGCCGATGAGCAAACACTCCTGGCTCCTTTTGTTCATCATTCGCCTTTGTCCATCTGGTTTTCGTATTTGTTTATTCTGCCCATGGTCTTTGCGTTGCAGTCGCTTCATACCTTTGGGTTGCGTCGGGCATTGCAAAATGCCGCGTTGGAATTGACTCAAAGGAAACTGGCCGAAGAACAATTTCGGAAATTGGTCGATGCCACGCCAAACGCGTTGATCTTGGTCAATGCTCAGGGCATTATCCAAATAAGCAATCATCCCGCCGAAAAACTTTTTGGATACTCAATGGCAGAATTGCAAGGGTGTGCAATTGAAAAATTGATCCCCAACGAATTACGAGCCGAACATGTGTTGCACGAGGCGGCGTTTTTTACGCATCCCACCCCGCGGCAGATGGGGATGGGGAAGGATTTGAAAGGGGTTCACAAGGATGGGCATCGGATTCCTGTGGAAGTCGGGCTGAGTCCTCTGGAGATGGCTGAGGGGATGCACATGTTGGTGTCGATCATGGATATTACTGAGCGCAAGCAGGCTGAAGATACGCATCAGCGTCTGCTTGAACTTTCTCAGGCCGCGTTATCCGCCGCGACTCCGGCGGAAATTATTGAACGGACCATGAATATTTTGCGCGAATCTCTCCCCTTCGATTATTTGGGGTTGCGCTTGTTGGATGAGGCGAGGGGGATTTTGCGTGGGGTGAGTTCGATAGGCAGTATGGAGTTGAAAGACCTTTGCACCCAGTGGGATTTGCCGCTCGATCAAGGCATTGCTGGTCAGGTTGCTCAGACCGGAATTCCAGAATGTGTCAACAATGCCCATTTGGACCCGCGCACGGTTTACCCCCCAGGTTTTTCGGTTGCTTGTGAACATGCCATTTGTTTACCCATGTGGGCCGAGGACAAGATTTTTGGCGTCTTGTTTATTGCCAGGTATGTAGATCAACCCTTTACCCCAGATGAATATGAGATTTCGAAAATGTATCTCAGTCATGTGACCCTGGCAATTTATAACGCCCATTTGCGGGAGGTGGCCAATCATCGCTTACACGCGCTGGAGACGACATACCAACAAATTCAGGTTCAGAATGAGCTATTAGAAGAGCGCGTGGACGCGCGCACACAGGAATTGCACAAAGAAATTGCTGAACGAAAACAGACCGAAGATATTTTGCGTCGCCGGAATGAATATCTGACCGCCTTACACACGATTTCCATTGATATGTTTAACCGGCGCGATGTCGAAGAGGTTCTAAACAACATTTTGTACAACGCAGTCCATCTATTAAATGCACCCTATGGCTACGTCGGCGTGATGGAAGAAAACCAACTGGTCGATTGGGCCACTTACCCGCCCAATACTCCCTATCAGAAAAATTGCCGGCGGGTGAGTTCCACCGAAAACCCCATTTTTGAAGCCTTCAGGCGAGGCCGTCCCTACTTGATCGAAAATTATTCTACCCATCCGGGCCTTCGTGCAGAAACCGCACAGTTGGGTCTTCAAACCGGAATTTTAGCCCCCATTTTAGCGGGGACCAACCCCCTGGGCTTGTTGGGCGTTTTTCATATCCAACCCGATCAAACCTTTTCCCCCGAGGATGTCCGTACCCTGGAATTGTTCGCACAGTTGGCCGCCCTGGCCCTGGATAATGCCCAACTTTTAGCCCAAGAAAAACACGAGGCCGCAGAACGAAATCGAACTGAAGAACGATTACGCCGTTATGTAGGGCATCTTTCTTTGCTTCACCAAATCACCCTGGATTTACTTCAACAACGCAACGTAGACGATTTGCTCCAGATGATTGTCGATCAAATATCTCACCTGGTGGATGTAGATTGGGGGTGTCTAACCCTTAAAGAAGAAGAGAGTTTGGTGGATCGGGCACAGCTTAAAAATCCAGATGTGCCATATCAGATGGTGGCCTCCCACCGAGGTGATGATCCTACCAGTCCGATCTGGCAAGTCGTGGACACGATGCAACCCTTCATCGCGACCGATTACTCCGAATTAATGAACATCCGTCCCGAAACAGCCGCGCTAGGCCTCAAAGCCGTGATCATCCTGCCCGTCTTCCTCAACAATACCTGCCAGGGCACCCTCGGCATTGGGCGCACCCGGTCTGATCACCCCTTTGGAGAAGAAGAACTTCGCCTGGCCTACCTTCTCGCGCGCATTGCTGGCATTATTCTCGAAAACGCTCAACTGCACGAAACCCTCCGGCAGGAAGCGATCCGCGATCCGCTCACCACCCTCTTCAATCGCCGCTTTATGGAAGAATCCCTCACGCGGGAACTTCAACGGGCCGAACGGGATCGCCACCCCTTGACCGTTGCCATGCTCGATCTGGATCGCTTCAAAATTTTCAACGACACCTATGGTCACCCCGCCGGCGATGAAGTCCTGCGCGCCTTAGGCGAACTGCTCAAAGATAAATTTCGGGGAAGCGATATCGCTTGCCGATACGGTGGCGAAGAATTCACCCTCATCCTACCCGAAACCAACATCAACACCGTTTCGCCCCGCATCGAACAGTTACGGAGCGAAATTGCAGACATTACGGTTGAGTATCAAGGACACCCCCTCCCTCAGATCACCATTTCGATCGGCCTGGCGGAGTATCCGCAACATGCCTCGACCACGCGCCTCCTGCTTACGCGGGCCGATGAAGCCTTATACAAAGCCAAAAACGCAGGCCGTAATCGCGTAGAGGTTTTCTCTGTCCCCTGATATAATCTTGCCCCTATGAGTATTTTCCAAAAATGGCGAGACAGCCTCGCAAAAACCAGCAAACGAACCTTTGGCCAAATCGCCAACCTCCTCGGCGCAACCGAAATTGAAGATGAAATTTGGGACGAGTTGGAAGCCCTTCTGATCCAATCCGATTTGGGCATGGAAACAGTGGACCTGATCCTGGACGCCCTCGAAAAACGGGTGGACACCGAAGGCCTGACCAAAGCCCATGAACTCCGCATCGGTTTACGTGAAGAACTCCGTAAATTGTTGTTGACTCCCCCACCACTCAACCTAAGCCATAAACCCACCGTCGTTCTGCTCGTGGGCGTCAACGGTTCGGGGAAGACCACCAGCGCGGCCAAACTGGGCCACCGTTTCCGTAATCAAGGGAAAACCGTCCTCCTCGCCGCCGCAGACACCTACCGCGCGGCCGCCATTGATCAACTTCAATCCTGGGCACAACGCCTCGATTTGCCCCTCATCGCCGGACAACCCAACGGGGACCCAGGGGCGGTCACCTACGACGCCATTCAAGCCGCCCAATCCCGACAGACCGACCTCCTGCTTGTCGATACCGCCGGACGCCTGCACACCCGGTTTAACTTGATGCAAGAACTCGAAAAAGTCCACCGCGTTGCCGGCAAAGCCCTCCCCGGCGCGCCCCACGCCATTTGGTTGGTCATTGACGCTACCAATGGGCAAAACGCCCTCCAACAAGCCAAAGCCTTTCGCGACGCCGTCAAAGTCAACGGGATCATCCTTTCTAAACTGGACTCTTCAGCACGCGGTGGCATGGCCTTCGCCATTCAGCGTGAAATTGGGCTCCCCATTCTCTTCGCGGGCCTGGGTGAAAAACCCGAGGACATTGAACCCTTCGATCCGGATGCCTTTGTAGATGGGATTTTGGCGGATTTCAAGTATTGATCTCTTCCCATTTTGGAACCTCCGGTGTTTACGTTCGGTGCTTTTGCCCTCATTTTTAATGAAATGGGGCAAATCCTTCTCAATCAAAGACGAGATAACCAAAGATGGAATCTTCCCGGTGGGCGGGTTGAGGCAGGCGAATTACCGAATGAAACTGTCGTACGCGAGACGCTTGAAGAAACTGGCTTACAGGTTGAAGTAGATAATTTTGTTGGCTTTTATGCGAAGGAAGGCGAAAGCGATTTTGTAATTACCTTTCAATGCCACATCATTGGTGGTGAAATCCAATTATCGACTGCTGAAACGCTGGATTGCCGTTACTTTTCGATCAACGAACTTCCATCGAACATTCATCCTTATCATATTTGGCGGATATTCGATGCGATAAAAAAAGCTCCTCGGCCCATTTTTACCCGCCAATCGCTTTCGTCTGCTTAATTTCTTATGTCAAACCTTGAACCCCTCACTTTAACCGGGATTCGTGCCCAACTGATCCCCCAAACCCTCGAACACCTGGATGGGTTGTTTGACGCTGGTCAGCACGCCGAAATCTGGCCTTATATGACCCTACAAACAACGCCGACGCGGGAACGTCTGGCCCGGTACATCGAAACGGGCCTTGCTGAACAAGCCGCGGGAACCTGCCTGCCATTTACCATTCTCGATCAGGCTACTGGCGTGTTTGTTGGGAGCACCCGCTTGTTTGATATTTCCCTAACCCATCGACGGGGAGAAATCGGGCATACCTGGCTAACCCCTTCCGTCTGGCGGACCCGACTCAACACCGAATGTAAATACTTGTTGTTAAACCACGCGTTTGACACCCTGAGCATGATCCGTGTTCAACTCAAAACCGACTCCCGCAACCTCCGCTCCCAGGCCGCCATCGAACGTCTGGGTGCGGTCAAAGAAGGCGTTCTCCGCAACCATGTCATCCTGCCCGATGGATATATTCGCCACTCCGTCATGTATAGCATCACCGATGCTGAGTGGCCCAGTGTCAAACAACGCCTGGAAAGTTTTCTCCAACCCTAAAAACCATCCAATTATCCACTCAAAAGGAATTCCCATGCAAGATTTAATCGCTCGTCTCACCGAAGCCAATGCCAAAATTCAAATTCTCCGGGGGCGTCTTTGACCTGGCTAAAAAAGAAGCCGAACTCGAAAAACTCCAACAAGAATCCGAAGACCCAGCCCTGTGGAATGACTCCGCCCGTGCCCAGCAGGTGATGAAACACCTCACCAACCTGCGTCGAGAGGTGGAAGGCTGGCAAATCCTCACCCAACGTCTCTCCGAGGCCCTGGAATTGGCCCAATTGGACGATGAATCCCTCCGCCCAGACCTGGAACCCGAAACAGATGCCCTCGAAAAGGAAGTGGAACGGCGCGATTTTAACGCCATGCTTTCCGGCCCATACGATCATGGCGATGCCTTGCTGACAATTAACGCAGGCGCGGGGGGCACCGATGCCCAGGACTGGGCCGCCATGCTCCAGCGCATGTACCTGCGCTGGGTCGAACGGAGTGGGTATGAAGCCGAAGTACTCGAAATTACGGAAGGGGAGGTGGCCGGGATCAAAACGATCACGGTCGCGGTCAACGGCGAATTTGCTTACGGGTATCTGCGCCCCGAAAAAGGCGTACACCGTTTGGTGCGCCTTTCCCCGTTCGATTCCAACGCCCGGCGCCACACCTCATTCGTTCAAGTTGAGGTGCTTCCTCAAATCGAAGATGACAACGACATGGAAGTGAACCTCAACGAACTTAAAATAGAAACCTATCGTTCTTCAGGGGCGGGCGGGCAAAACGTGCAAAAGAACGATACTGCCGTCCGCATCACCCATCTTCCAACTGGCATCGTCGCGGCCTGTCAAAACGAACGTTCCCAAACACAAAACCGGGAAAACGCCATGAAAGTGCTCAAAGCCCGCTTGTTTGAAATCAAACGCCAGGAACAGGAAAAACACCTGGCCGATTTACGCGGCGAATATCAGAAAACGGAATGGGGGAGCCAAATTCGCTCGTATGTCCTCCACCCCTACCAAATGGTTAAAGATCATCGCACGGATTACGAAACCGGCAATACCCAGGGCGTGTTGGATGGCGATCTGGATGCGTTCATCGAAGCCTATCTACGCGCAAATGTTGGCACACAAACACCCTAAAAGGCCCTAATGGTGGGGTCTTGGGATACCGCGCGAACTCCTTATCATTTTTGCTTGACATCCCCTCTCTCCATCCGTATAATCCCCCTACCTGCCTGAGCGCAGGTATTTTTATGAATGAAATTAGACTGTAAAATATCTATTTACAAGAATCTTTAGGAGTTATCCATGGCCCCCCTCCCAAAACGTAAACTTTCCAAAGGTCGCCGCGACCGCCGGCGTGCCCACGACGCGCTGAAAGCTCGGAATATTGTCCAATGCAGTAACTGCGGACAGATGCGTCTGCCTCACCGTGTTTGCCCCAATTGTGGGTACTACCAGGGGCGCGAAATTATCGAAATCGAAGCGGAAAAGAAATAACGGGGTGATGGTGAGCAGGTTGAATGACTTAATCTCGCTTACCTTTCCCTCCTAAAAAAGCCGTGGGGACACGGCTTTTTTATTTCCATGAATTTAAATCCTTCAAAAACAGCTTTTTTATTTCCCGGACAAGGTTCCCAAGAACTTGGGATGGGGCGGGACCTAACGATGGATTTTCCCATTGCCCGCGCAACCTTTGTTCTGGCCGATGTGCTTCTGGAGATGTCCCTTTCCGACCTCGCTTGGGATGGCCCTGAAGCAGAGTTAAACGATACGGTAAATACCCAACCGGCCATCCTGGTTCATTCTGTGGCCGCCTTGCGCGCCTTTTGGGAACGCCACCCCGCATTTATTCCCGCGTATGTTGCGGGACATTCGATGGGGGAATTAACCACGCTGGTCGCCGCGGGGGTTTTGCCTTACGAAGATGCCCTTGCCCTGACCCGGACGCGCGGCATTCTGATGAAACGCGCGGGGGAGCAAAACCCTGGCGGGATGGCGGCCCTGTTGGGGTTAGATATCCCGACCGTGGATCGTGTTTGCGCGGAAGCCAGTACCGCGGACGAAATTGTACAGGTCGCGAACGATAACTGCCCCGGGCAGGTGGTCGTTTCAGGCGCGGGGAACGCCCTTCGACGGATGATCCCCCTCGCACAAGCCGCGGGTGCCAAGAAAGTTATTCCCCTGATGGTCAGTATCGCCGCACACTCTCCTTTGATGGCTCATGCCCAGGCTGATTTTAATAAAGCCGTCGAGGCGTTACCCTTACAGGACCCCAAAATCCCGATCATTGGCAATGTAACTGCCCGACCACTAACCCGCGTCCGAGATTTGGAAGATGATCTGAAAGCGCAGTTGACCTCCCGCGTGCGGTGGACAGAAAGCATTCAATATATGCTCGATCAGGGGATTGATACGTTTGTGGAGATCGGCCCAGGTTCAGTACTGATCAATTTGGTTAAACGGATTGGACGTGAGACTCAACGATATACCTTGGGGAAACCGGAAGATTTTTATAAATTGACCGCATAAAAACAAACAAAAAGCCTTCGGTTACCTCCCGAAGGCTTTTTTTGTACCTGCTTAACCCCGAGCATCTTTTTGGAAGTATCCTCTTTGAGCCCGAGCAGTTACCTTTTTTGTTTATTGGCCCGCTTCCCATTGAGGACAGGTGGAATGGTAAGGTGTGGTCTCAAAAAATTGTTGCCACTCGCTTTGGCTAAAATTACGTCCCGCTAACGAACAGGCCAAATCCAGCCAGTTTCCAATGTCCACAACCCACTGGTAAACACTTCCATCCGCGCCCCCGGAATACAACACCATGCCATCCTCTGCAAAGACCAACGCGGAAACATCGCCGCTCGCGCCGACCAACGGTTCCCCAATGGGTTGGTTGGTGAGCAAGTCCCATAAAATGATGGAGGTGTCCGCACTGCCAGAGGCCAGCAGACTACCATCCGGGCTAAAGGCCAGGCTAGTGACTGCGGCCAGGTGTCGGTTGAGGGGTAACCCAAGCGTTTGGCCTTCGATAAAATCCCAATGCCAAATGCTGGCATCATCACTGCCCGTAGCAAGGGTGTGATTGTCTCGCGAAAACGCGATACTAACGATTTTTCCGGGTTGACCTGTGAGGGTGTTGATCTCGGTTTGGGTTTCCAGGTCCCAAATTTTGACTTCGGAATTTTCGCACTCCAGGGTTGGATCGGTGGTGAGACAGGTGCTTGCGGCTAAAAATTGGCCATTAGCACTAAAAGCCATACTGTACACAGGGCCATTAAGAAAGAATTCGTAGGTGGCCTCTGAAAGATAATTTTGAAGAGCCACCCGCCCTGTCGTGTATCCTAGCGCAGACACCGTTCCATCCAGGTTGATGGCGGCACTTTGGATTGCGCCCGGGGCTGAGATGGTTTCTGGTACGGAGCTATTGAGGGCCTGTTCTGGGGCCGCGGGGATAATTTCAAGTTGATTTCTGGTTTGGTTGGTGAGGGCGAAAGGCGTGCCTTCGGCGTCCAAACTGAGACTATAAATCAACCCCAGATCCTCGGATACTGCGTCGCTCAGCCGCTGTTCAGTCATCACTTCGTACAACCCGATGGTTTTATCTCGACTAGCGGCGGCGAGAATTAACTCACCGGCTTGAGGGATGAACGATACGCTATGTACTTCGTTGTTGAAGGGTTTGAGGGAGGTAATGGCTTCGTACGTTTCCACCTCCCACAGGATGATCTGCCGATCCGTGCCAGTCGAAGCGACAATTTTTCCGTTAAAGCTGATCGCCACACTCAAGACCTCCCCCAAATGTTCGTTCATGACCGTAATTTGCTGACTTTCGGCAGAATTCCATAAGCGCACGGTTTTATCCATCCCACCCGAGGCCAGTAAATTGCTATCTGGTCCCCAAGCGACACTGTAAACATCCGATGTGTGCCCGCTCAAGGTGCTCCGAATGCTCAGGGAATCGGCATCCAAAATGTAGATTAAATCATCTTTACTGGCAACGGCCAACTTGGTCCCATCTGGAGACCATGCGACTTCGTTTAACCCGAAACTCAAGCTTTTTTCGCCCACTTTTTTGTTGGTGGCGAAATTTAGGGTCAAGATGCGTGCCCCGGAGGCCAATGCAATTTGTTGCCCATCGGGTCGCCAGGTGATCGATAGAATTACGTTTCCGGCGTAATATTTGTTGATGAGTTTCCCGGTGGTGGTGTCCCATAAATAAATATAGCCATCCAGTCCCCCTGAAGCCAGAGTTTTGCCATCCGGGCTAAAGGCCACGCTCCAAACCAGGCGGTTTCCGTGGGAGTTTATGGTATGTTCGATGCGGCCTTCGGCATAATTCCAGATGAAAAGCTCGCCGTAGCCCCCGCCAAATGCCAGGCGTTCTCCATCTGGGCTAAGGGCAACACTGTAGAGGGGCGTCAGTTGAATAGGGACAGGAGGTGAAA
The DNA here is from genome assembly GCA_013359445.1 of Anaerolineales bacterium. Taxonomy (GTDB): domain Bacteria; phylum Chloroflexota; class Anaerolineae; order Anaerolineales; family JABWBV01; genus JABWBV01. The sequence goes on from JABWBV010000049.1 coordinate 15,501, forward strand.
CAGGGATAATTTGACGGCTGAGGCCACGCTGTAAAACGGTGAGGAGGGCGTTTTTGGCCTCGAGGGTGTTTGAGGTGGCGTAAGCTTCGAGGCTGAGGAGGGCGGCCAGATCGGGTTGGGTATCCAGGTAACTGAGGGCTTGCGCGGCGCGTTGACGTGAAAGGGCGAGATCACGTTGGGTATTGGCCTCCTCGCGGGCCGCTTCGGCGGCAAGGCGTTGATTTTCGGCCTCGGCGCGTTGGGTGAGGGCGATTTGACGTTGGATGGCTTCATCGGCGGCGGCAGTTCCTGCGGCATTGGCTTGTTGTACGGCAATGCCTTGTTGTTCGAGGGCTTCGGCTCTGGCGGCGATAGCCGTAGCGCGTTGGAAGTCGGCGAGGGCGGCGTTTTCTTCGGCGAGGGCTTGTTGGGTTACGGCATCTGCCTGGGCGGATTCGGCGAGGGCTTGGGCGGTGATGGCGGTGCGGCGGCTTTGATCGGCGTTTTGATAGGAGGTAAAGGCAATGATCGATAAAAAGATCGTAGTGAGCAGGGCCAGCGAGATGCTCCCTAAAAAGAAACGTTGACGGCGGACGGCCAACCGGGCGTTGGTCACTTCTTGCACGCTTGCGTTGATATATTCTTTGTGGTTGGGCGTGGGTTTGGGGTCGGTTATCTTTTCGGCTTTGGCCAGCCAGGTTTCGGCGTTCCGCAAGTCTGTGCCGCGCAGGAGGAAGCTCGGGTCGCGCCCGGATTGGATCCATTCCCCCGCGCGGATCAGCAGGCGGGTGTGGTCCTGGACCCAATCCAGATCGATGTGGATGATCCGTAACATTTCGGGTAAATTGTTGGCGACTTCTTCCTCGGAGCGCATGTAAACCCAGTTTGTTGCGCCAATTGCGGCTGGAATGTGTACTTCTTTGGTGGCTTCCCGATACAGAATGGGAATCAGGCGTTTGTTCGCGTTTACAGCAGTCTGCACTTCATCTCCGCAGACTCTGGACTGTAACGAATCTGGGCTGATGATGAAGGCAAACGCATCGGCATTTTGGATGCCGCGCTCGATTTCCGCCCACCAGTCGGCGGTGAGAGGGATATTTTCCCAATCCACCCAGACATCCAGACCCTTCGCACGGATGGCGCTATGCAGTTTTTGGACAAAGGCTTTATCCCGACGCGAGTACGAAATAAAAACGCGGACGGCGTTCGTTTCCTGCGCGGTTGGTTCACTCGGTGGGGTTGGCAAAACCCGCGTGGTAAAAGGGGTCGTTTTTCGCAGACGTTCAGAGATCGCGCGGGACATTTGCAGGGCAATCGCGGGATTTTTTTCGAGCAGGACGGCAAAATCCTCCCGATCCAGGGCCAGGAGTTGGCAATTTGAGGTGGCGCGGGCCGTGGCCGAGCGTGGTTTGTCGTCCAACAAGGCCATTTCTCCAAAATAATCCCCAGCCTTAAAGGTGACAATGATATTTTCTCGGTCTGCCCCGGCTTTTTGGGTAATCTCGAGCGTACCGTCCAAAATAATATAAAGGGCGTCCCCCTTATCTCCTTCCTGAAACAGGGTGTCGCCCACAGTAAGCGCCCGTTCATGAACCTCCCCGGCGACAAAGGCAATCATCTCGTCGGATAAATCTTCGAAAAGGACTATTTTCTTAAGAACTTCAGGAATAATGGTCACACCAACCTCACAAAATAGGATGCGTTAAATTTTACTCTACTTCCCCCTATTTTTTCGGACGTGCGTTCCCTTAAAAAAACCGTGTGTTATAATCATTTCAACATGGACGAACCCGTAAACACCCCCCCTAACGGAACACTACCGGGAACCCCCAACCCTTCAGCCCCTTCAGCCCCTTCAGCCCCTTCTCCTCAAGAATTAGCCCAAAGAAGGAAAATGGTGGTCACGGCAGTTATTGTCGTCGTGGTTTTGCTGGCAGGCATCATTGGTTCCGTCGTTTTACTCCTGCAACCCTCTACCCCTACCGATAAAATCAGAGATATATTCATTATCTTTATGGCGGTAGAATCCCTGCTCATTGGCCTGGTTTTGGTCATTTTAATTGTCCAACTGGCGCAATTGATCAACCTTTTGCAAAACGAAATCAAACCAATTTTGAATTCAACGAATGAAACCGTCAACACGTTGCGCGGAACCGTGGTCTTCCTCAGCGATAACCTCACCGAACCGGTGATGCGCCTCAACGAGTTTTTAGCCGCCTTTTCGCAACTTCGAGAGATGCTAGGTTTTTCAAAACGTAAATAACCCCATTTACCCTGGTTGATTCCTTCGAAGGCAACAACCGCAATCCCAAATGGAATTACCTAAAAGGAGAAAATATTATGTCAGACCGAGATAATGATTTTGGCGCATTTTTGACCGGCTTTTTTGTGGGAGGGCTGGTGGGCGCCGCCGTAGCCCTGCTCATGGCCCCCAATTCGGGAGAAGAAACCCGGACGATCATCAAAGATCGCAGTATCGAACTCAAAGATTTAGCCGTTGAACGTGCCGAAGCCGCACGGGACCGCGCGGTCGCCGCCGCCGAACAAGCCCGTGCCCGTGCCGAGGAACTGGCCGAACAGACGCGTGCCCGCCTCGACGAAACCTCCTCAACCGTTCGTCACCGTGCCGAAGAGCTTGCCAGCACCACCAAAGAAAAAGTTTCTGAACTTCAGGAAAAGGGGCGCGTCGTGCTGGAAGAACAGAAAGATCGCCTCAGCCACGCCATTGAAGCGGGCAAGCAAGCCGCCGACAAAAAACGGGTCGAACTCACGGGTGAAACCGACGGCGGCGAAGCCGCTTCCGCCTAAGGGAAAGCATCAACCCAAGATAAAGACCGGAAATTTTCCGGTCTTTTTTTTCTCTTCGCAACGGGTGTAAAATACCCCCCATTCTATTTCCCCAACCCTCATTCCAGGAGTTACTCCCATGATCATCCGCGAATCCAAAGGCCTCACCTTTGATGATGTCCTCCTCATTCCCAAACGCTCTTCTGTTACCTCGCGCGGCGATGTAGATACCTCCTCCTGGCTCACCCCGCGCATTTGCCTTCGTGTCCCGGTCATCAGCGCCAATATGGACACCGTCACAGAAGCCGAGATGGCCATCGCAATGGCACGCGCCGGAGGCCTGGGTATCTTACATCGGTTTATGACCATCGAACAACAAGTGCGCCAGGTTCAACGCGTCAAACGCGCCGAAGGCCTCATGGTCGAAAACCCCTACGCCATAAATCAAAAAGCCACCATCCAAGAGGCCAAAAAACAAATGAAATCCTATGATGTCGGTGGATTGGTCATCACGAATGGAGGCGATGAACTCATTGGCCTGATCACCCAACGGGATGTCCTCTTTGCCCCGGATGTCAACGCCCCAATAAGCTCCGTGATGACCCGCCCCGATCAAATCATCAGCGTCCGGCCTGGCATCGCCCCGGAAGAAGCTCGCCGCGTCTTACACGAAAATCGCCTGGAAAAACTTCCCGTCATCGACGAAAATGGTCGCTTCGTCGGACTGATCACCGCCCAAGACCTGATCAAACACGAACAGCATCCCCATGCCTCCAAAGATGAACGGGGCCGGTTACGGGTCGGTGCGGCCATCGGAGTCCAGGCCCACGATCTGGACCGCGCGGGGGCACTGCTCGACGCAGGCGCAGATGTTCTCGTCCTCGACATTGCCCACGGCCATGCCGACCACTGCATTCGGATGGTTCAAACCCTACGTACCAACTACCCCAAAGCACAAATAATCGCCGGAAATGTTGCCTCCGCAGACGGGGCGCGCGACCTGGCTGAAGCAGGCGCGGATGCCATCAAAGTGGGCATTGGCCCTGGTTCGATCTGCACCACCCGCATTGTGACCGGGTTCGGCGTTCCCCAACTTACGGCCATTTTAGACAGCGTTCAGGGCGTGCGGTCTGCCGGGCTGGAAACCCCCGTGATTGCCGATGGGGGCATCCGCACCTCCGGCGATATGGTCAAAGCCCTTGCCGCAGGCGCCAGCACGGTGATGATTGGCAGTTTGTTTGCCGGATGCGAAGAAGCCCCTGGCTCCCCGGTCATTCGAGATGGGCAAAAAGTGAAGGTCGTCCGTGGGATGGCCTCTTTAGGCGCCGCAATCAGCCGCAAAGAACGGGAACGCGAGGCTCCCGATGAAAGTGCAGAAAACCCCGAAGATTGGGATAAAGTCGTTCCCGAAGGGGTCGAAGCCGTGGTGCCCTATCGCGGCCATGTCCGCGAAATTTTGTACCAGATGGTTGGCGGCCTGCGCTCAGGCTTGAGCTATGGCGGTGCAAAAAACATCCGCGAACTTCAAACCCATGCCGAGTTCATTCAAATCACCCCCGCCGGTATTCGTGAAAGCTCTCATCACGACGTCCGCAAAATTTAGTATTTTGACTGTGAGGAACCCCTGTCCCTCGTGAAACGGGACACTTGCCCCTTGCCACTTTTCTGTGGCCTGATAAAGTATTTTCGCGTTCGTGGAACATCCTACGCTCCATGATGCGTCACCACAAATGCGATAAGATTGATACCTTGACCCAATCATTTCCCTTCAGGAGTTTACCCAATGACCACTTTTAACCGCCGTGTTCCTGTCCCATCCGATTTGGATATTGCCCAGGAAGCCACCGTCAAACCCATCAAAGAAATTGCCGCCCAATTGGGCCTCGCAGACGAAGACCTCATCCCCTTTGGGCACTACAAAGCCAAAGTTCACTTGGATACCCTCAAAAAATTAGAAGGCCGCCCGAAAGGCAAATACGTTGATGTCACCGCCATTACGCCAACCCCCCTCGGGGAGGGGAAAACCACCACGACCATTGGCCTGACCCAGGGGTTGGGCCGCCTTGGTAAAAACGCCATCGCTTGTATCCGCCAGCCCAGCCAGGGACCAACCTTTGGCATCAAAGGGGGCGCGGCCGGAGGTGGATATAGCCAGGTTATTCCGATGGAAGATTTTAACCTGCATCTGACGGGTGACATTCATGCGATCACCGCCGCACACAATCTGGTTGCCGCGGCCATTGATGCCCGTTGGTATCACGAAAACCGAATGACAGACGCCGCACTCGAAAAAGCCGGCCTGACTCGGCTTGATATCGACCCTCATAACCTGGCCTGGAATCGGGTTA
>JABWBV010000050.1 GCA_013359445.1 Anaerolineales bacterium
ATTCCAACGGCACACACCGTGGAGCCTCCCCCATCAAGAGGTCAATTCAAGAGGTTTATTATGGATATAGGAGTTCCCAAAGAACGCCGCCCGTCCGAGTACAGAGTGGGATTATCTCCCGCCGGGGTACAGCTACTCGTTGAAGACGGGCATACCTGCTACGTAGAAAGCAAAGCGGGTGTTGGAGCCGGATTCTCAGACGAAGAGTTCCGAGTCGCAGGAGCCAAAATCGTATACACAGGCGAAGAAGCCTACGGACGTGCCGATTTGGTCCTCAAAGCCGCCCGCCCCACCGATGAGGAATTGAACTGGCTCGTCCCCGGACAAGCCCTCGCGGGGTTACTCCATCTGGCCGCCGCACGCCCCAACAAACTGGAGGCCCTCCTCAAAAACGAAATTACCGCCATCGCCTACGATCAAATCCAACGCAGTGATGGCACCCTGCCCGTCTTAAAACCCCTCAGCCAGATTGGCGGCAAAATGGCCGTACACATTGCCGCTCAACTTTTGCAAAACAACGCCGGGGGAAAAGGCGTGTTGCTCGGCGGCGTCCCCGGCGTCCCTTCAGCGGAAGTCGTCATCATTGGGGGAGGGGTAGTTGGGGAAACGGCGGCCCGCGCGTTTCTTTCGCTCGGCGCACATGTCACGGTGTTGGACAAAAGCCTGGATCGCCTGCAAATTTTGGACAAGCACGTGAATGGGCGCATGGTGACCCTGGTCGCCCACCCGTTCAACATCGCGCGCGCTTGCTCGTATGCAGATGTCGTCGTCGGGGCGGTCCACATCCCTGGCGAACGTGCCCCGCTGGTCGTCAGCAGAGAGATGATCAAAAAAATGCGCAAAGGCGCTATCTTTATTGATTTGAGCATCGACGAAGGCGGATGCTCCGAAACCTCCCGCCCCACCTCCCATCAAAACCCCACCTACATCGAAGAGGGCATTTTACACTGCTGTATTCCCAACCTGCCCGGGGTTGTGGCCCGCACCGCCACCCACGCCTATCTCAACGGCGCCTGGCCCTACATTCAAGAAATTGCCAACACCGGCATCGAAAACGCCATCCAAAACAACCCCGACATCGAACGCGGAATCGCCACCCACGCGGGACAACTTCGCAACCTCAAGCTGGCTGAAATCACAGGGGAAAACGCATGAACTGGTCTAAAATTTACGAACAACGCCTGACAACTGCCGAAAACGCCGTCAAAATGATTCGTTCCGGGATGCGCGTCTTCCTGACGGGCAACTTTTCCGTCCCTCAAGTCGTCCTAAAAGCACTCGTAGAACGGGCACCCGACCTGGAAGATGTCGAAATCGTCCAGGTCCTCACCGTTGGCAATGCCGACTATGTCAAACCCGGCATGGAAAAACACCTGCGCGTCAACACCCTCTTCATCAGCGATAACGTTCGCAGTGCGGTGAACGAAGGGCGCGCGGATTTCACCCCCTGTCATCTTTCGCAAATCCCCCGCCTTTTTTCGGAGGAGGTGATCCCGCTCGATGCCGCCCTCATTCAGGTGTCCCCCCCCGATGAACACGGGTTCTGCTCGTACGGCGTCGAGGTCGGGGTTACGAAAACCGCCGCGCAAAGTGCCTCGGTCGTCATCGCCGAGATCAACCCCAACATGCCCCGCACGTTGGGCGATGCGTTCATCCACATCAGCAAAATCCAATATGCCATTCCCGTGGATTACAAATTGCCCGAATTGGCGATGGGTGAACCGACGGAGTTGAGCAAAAAAATCGGGCAAAACGTCGCCGCGTTGATCGACAACGGCGCAACTTTGCAAATGGGGATTGGCGCAATTCCCGACGGGGTGCTGTACTACTTGCGGGACAAACGGCATTTGGGCATCCACACCGAACTCTTTTCGGATGGCGTGATCGGCCTCTACGAGGCGGGCATTATCACCAACGAACGCAAAACCCTGCACCCCGGCAAAATGGTCGCCGGATTCTTGCTCGGCACCCAACGCTTGTACGATTTTGTAGACAACAACCCAGTCGTGGAACTGCACCCCACCGAATACATCAACGATCCGTTCATCATCGCCCAAAACGAGAAGATGACGTCGATCAACTCTGCAATTGAAGTGGATTTGACCGGGCAGGTATGCGCCGACAGCATCGGCTCCCGCATGTACTCCGGCACGGGCGGGCAGGTGGATTTTGTGCGGGGTGCGGCCCGCTCCAAAGGGGGGAAGGCGATCATCGCGTTGCCCTCTTCGGTCACGAACAGCAAAGGGGAAACGTTCAGCCGCATCGTGTCTACCCTCAAAAACGGCGCGGGCGTGGTTACCACGCGGAACGACGTGCAGTATATCGTCACCGAGTTTGGGGTCGCCGAACTGCGCGGGAAATCCATCCGCCAACGGGCGCGGGCGTTGATCGACATCGCCCACCCCGATCAACGCGCTCAGTTGGAGGAAGAGGCCATCCGGCTGAAGTTTTTGTAGCTCTCATCCGTTGGATGTACGCAGAGGCCCTCATCCTTTTTTCGAGCTTTCCCCCTTTGTGTGTGCGCAATTCCGTACATTTTGTGCGTACCCTAAATTTTCAGCAAAAGCCCCTGATAAAAGATCGGGGGCTTTTGTTATACTATGAACCTATGCGAAAATTGTAGCGTAGCCCCTTGTGGGCGGGGACAAGCCCCTAGACTACAATAATTTTCGGATAGACACTATGTCCATCGCCCCATTTCTTACTTAGGAGACCCATCAATGTCCGTCAAAGCCCTTCAAATTAATGCCCTTCAGATTGCTTTTCGCGAGAGTTCTGGCACAGGTTCGCCGGTGATGCTCGTACATGGGAATTCCGCTTCTTCCCGCGTTTTTCAACCACAACTGGAAAGCGCTCTCGGCGAAAAACACCGGGTAGTCGCCCTTGATCTGCCGGGCCACGGCGAATCGTCCAATGGAAGTGACCTGGCGGCTTATAGCCTTCCTGCGTATGCGGAGGTGATCGTCCAGGCCGCCCAACAATTGGGCATGGAAAAAGCCGTTTTTGTGGGATGGAGTCTCGGTGGGCACATCATCATTGAGGCAATGCCACACTTACCTCAAGCCGCGGGTTTTGTGATCTTCGGAACCCCACCGCTGGCCTTTCCCCCGGATATGGCCCAGGCCTTTTTGCCCAACCCCGCGATGGGCGCGGCCTTTCAAGCCCAGTTGACCGACGCCGAAGCAGATGCCTTTTCCCTGGCCTGTTTTAAACCCGGCACCACCGAAATCCCTGCTATTTTCTCCGAGGACATCCGCCGCACGGATGGGCAGGCGCGCGTAGGTCTGGCCGCCAGTATCCGCCCGGATGGGTATCTGGATGAGGTGATTGCGGTGGGGCAAATGTCTGCGCCGCTGGCGGTCATCCATGGGGAACAAGAGCAATTGGTCAGCGCGGCGTACCTTCAGGCGTTGAAGATGCCCACGTTGTGGCGCGGGGCTGTGCAAATCGTGCCCGGGGCAGGTCATGCAACCAACTGGGAACAGCCGGAGCAGTTCAACGCATTGCTCGAAGCCTTCATTCATGGTCAATAACCTCTCTCGATTTCGCATCATGCCTACTTTTTTCAAAACCCTCTTCTTCATCGGCCTTCTTATTGAAGAAACCATTCGCACCCCGCACCGGAAACGCCAACGCAAAGAATGGCGAGAAAAACGTATGACGGAAACCCGCACCAGTACATTGGATTTCACCCTGGATTTGGTGGCCTTTTCCGGCATGGAAATAATCCCCATTCTCTACGTTTTCACCAGTTGGTTCAACTTTGCCGATTACACGTTGCCCGCCTGGGTCAGTTGGCTGGGGGCGGTGATCCTGGTGGGGGCCGTGTGGTTGTTGTGGCGCGCCCATGCCGATTTGGGCCACAACTGGACGCCGACCTTGCAAATCGTCCAGGAACACAAACTTGTCACGCATGGCATCTACAAATACCTGCGCCACCCCATTTACGCCGCCGTCTGGCTGACCGGGGTCGCGCAGGTGATGATGTTGGGGAACTGGATTGCAGGTCCGGCCTGTCTGGCGCTGTTTCTCCCGGTCTTTTTGGTGCGCGTCCCACGCGAGGAAAAAATGATGCTCGACCAGTTTGGCGCAGAATATCGCGCGTATATGCAACGGGTCGGCGGGGTGATTCCGAAAGTAGGAAGTAAATTATAAGGAACTGCTGGGAATTTGTGGGAAAGAGGGCAATTGAAATTCCCACAAATTCCTCCCAATGCTCCCATGTCCCCCACTCCCGACATTCACTTCAAACGCATCACCGCCCAAACGGTGGGGGCGATCTGCCAATTGAGCGAAACTCTGACCCCGGCCCAGCGTCAAATGGTCGGTGACAACGCCCGCTCCATTGCCCAGGCGCACTTTTCCGAACAGGCATGGATGCGTGCCATCTATGCCGACGACACCCCGATTGGGTTCATCCTCCTGCATTTTGGCTCGGATTACGAGGACGGTATTGACTGCCCTGGTGTGTTTCTTTGGCGATTCATGATCGCCGGTCCCTACCAGGGGAAAGGTTACGGGGAAAAAGCCATGCACCGCCTGTTCGCCCACCTGCGCGCGCTTGGAATCCCTGAACTGTACACCAGTTGCGGCCTGGGGGAGGCCAGCCCGGAAGGCTTTTACAAGCGCCTGGGGTTTGTGCGTACGGGGGATTTTTATGGGGACGAGCCGGAATTAATCCTTGACCTAAGCAACGCTTAACCCAACGTTTACTTCCCCTCCCCAACTTTTCACCCCTCTGGGGCTTTACAAAACATCCAACGGGAGTATGATGCACCCCCGATGTACGAACACTTTGTCAAAGAAGACTTTCAACGCGCCGTCCGCAAGGGCTTTTGGCGGAAGATCAACGCGTGGCTAACCGGAAAAAATAACGAACTCCTCCCCTACGACGAAGTCCGGCAAATCTTCCCCCTCAAGGGCCAGCGTTACCTCGGCCTGCAAACCATCCCCGTCGAAAATATCATCGGGAGTGTGGGGCGATACCGCGACTTCGACCGGGCCTTCACCCCCGTCCACGCCCGCACCGCCCCGCGTTGGATGAGCATTGACATGGCGCAATACAACGACATTCGCCTGCCGCCAATCGAAGTGTATAAAATCGGGGAAGTGTATTTCGTCAAAGACGGGAATCATCGCGTGTCTGTCGCCCGCGAACGGGGGCAAGCGTTCATTGACGCATACGTGATCGAAATTGACATCCCCGTCACCCTCACCCCAGACATTCAACCGGATGATCTCGAACAAAAGCGCGCCTACGCTGAATTCCTGGAGCAGTCCAACCTGCTCACCCTTCGCCCGGACGCACAACTCGAACTCACCCTGACAAGCGAATACCCCCGCCTCACCGAACACATCCACGCACACCAGTGGTTTATGGGAAAACAGCAGGGGCAAAATATTCCCTACGAAACCGCCGTTCACTCCTGGTTCGAAAACGTCTACCTCCCCCTCGTCCAAACCATTCGCGCCCAAGACCTGCCCAAAACCTTCCCCCACTACACCGAAACCGACCTCTATCTGCTGGTCAGCGAATACAGTTGGTTCCTCCGCGAGGCCTACCAGGAAGATAAAACCCTCCGCCTCGCCGCCGATAGTTTTGCCCAAAAATATGCCGATTGGCCCGCGCGCAAAGTCGCGGGCAACCTGGCCCACACCCTGCAAAACGCCGCCTGGCTCGACCACCTCATCCTCCAACAGGAGCGCGCCTACTTTCTCGAAGCCACCGCCCTGCCCACCACCCTCCCCAACGCCTACCTCGAACTGACCCTGCCCGGCAAATACGAAAAACTCCTCGAACACATTCGCGTCCACCGCTGGTATATGGGCGAACAACAAAACCGCCAAGATATCTTCATCCCCATCCCCTTCACCGAGGCCGTAAAATCCTGGTACCACAAGGTCTACTTCCCCCTCATCGAAATCATCCGCGCCCAAAAAGCCCTCGTCTACTTCCCCGGACGCACCGAAACCGACCTGTACCTCTGGATTCTTGACCACCGCTCCCGCCTCGAAGAAGAACTCGGCTGGGACATCACCCCCGAAACCGCGGCCACCGATCTAGTCGAACGCCAAACCCGCCGGATCAGCGAAGAAATCGCCGACGCCCTCCTGCCCGATTCCCTAGAGACAGGCCCCAAACCGGGACGCTGGCGCCGCGAACGCCTCGAATCCGGCCCCGGCGGGGGAGAACCCCTCAATCGCCGGACGTTCACCGACCTCCTCGTCTCCGTCGGGGCCTCCGACCGGGACTGGCGCGCGCTCGATCAAGCGCTCGTTCTGGCGCGGCAATCCAAAGCCCACATTCACGGCCTGCACATCGTCGCAACCGAAGCCGAAATCCAATCCGTCTCCGCGCAGGCCATCCTCGCCGAATTTAACCAACGCTGTATCACCGCACAGGTGAACGGCAAACTGGCAATCCGCGCCGGGCAAATCGCCCGCACCGTCGCGGACCGCGCCCGGTTCGTAGACCTGATCGTCCTCCCCCTCAACCACCCTCCCCCCGCGCAGGGCCTCGCGCGGCTCGTATCCGGGTTCCGCGCCATTGTGCGCCGCGCGGGCCGCCCGGTCTTGGCCGTCCCCGAACGGGTTTCCCCCCTCAACAAAATCCTCCTCGCCTACAACGGCATGCCCCGCGCCGATGAAGGCCTGTACCTCGCCGCCCGTCTCGTCTACGAATGGCAAGCCGAACTCCTGGTGCTAACCGTGGAGGAAAACGGGCGAAGCCTGGACCGGGCACGGAGCTACCTCGAAAAACACACCCTCCCCGCCACCTACCTCCGCGCGACCGGGAGTGTGGACGAAGTCATCCTCCACACCGCCGAAACCCACAACGCCAACCTGATCGTCATGGGCGGCTACGGCAGTAATCCGGTGATGGAAGTGATGTTGGGAAGCACCGTTGAAAAAGTGTTGAGTCAATATAAATACCCCGTCTTGATCAGTACCTGATGTCCAAATCCACCCCTGCCCAAATCCGTGAGCGGTTCGATAACGATGTCGAACGCTTCTCCAACCTGGAAACCGGTCAATCCGCCACCATTGACGCGCCGCTCGTCCTCGACCTGATTACCCAGGCCGCGGCAACGGTCACCCCGCACGCCACCCACCTGCTGGACATCGGCTGTGGTGCCGGCAACTACACCCTCAAAATGTTGGGGGCGCGCCCCAACCTGCATGTCACGCTCGTGGATTTGAGTGCCCCCATGCTCCAACGTGCCACGGAACGCGTTCGCCCCGCTACGTCCGGGACGCTTACCCGCCACCAGGCGGACATTCGCGACCTCCCCCTTGGGGTTGGGCAATTCGACATCATCCTTGCCGCCGCGGTGTTTCACCACCTCCGCTCAGAGGATGAATGGGAAGCTGTGTTCGCCAAATGTTTCCACGCCTTACGCCCAGGCGGGTCGCTCTGGATTTCCGATTTGGTCGAACATACGACGCTTGCGGTTCAAACCCTGATGCGGACGCGGTATGGCGAATACCTCGTCCAACTCCGCGATGAGGCCTATCGCGAGCATGTGTTTGCCTATATCGAACAGGAAGACACCCCTCGGCCCCTCGTCTTCCAAATGGATCTATTACGGAAAGTGGGGTTTGACACCGTCGAACTTTTGCATAAAAACAGTATTTTTGCGGCCTTTGGGGGCATTAAGAACAAAGTATCGTAAGCAAGGCAAAAATTAGCCCGAAAAAAGGGTGCTACTTTCTCCCCTAATAAAACATCTGAAAACTACTTGAGCGCCAGGTGCCACGCACTTGAGACCATTTAGGGTAGGTTTCGCCCGGAGATTTGGCCTAAAATCCTGCCAAAGTGCATGGCACCTTGAGTTTTCAGACACTCTCATAAATCCCTGCGCCAGGGGTCACGTAAGGCTCAAGGCATAAGCCATTGCACTCTCCAACGACAACCGCGCCCCAACCTCCCATGCAGTAGCATAGGCGGCCTCCCCCAAACGCCGACGTGAAAGGTCCAGATCGTGCATCTCCTCAAAACGAGTCTCGATGGAAGATTGATAATTGAACTGTTGACGCAATTTCCGGGTGATGCTGTAGAGAGAAACCGCCTGCTCAAAATGCTCCCGATGATAAAACATGCTCGCCATCCCCCCCAAACAAATCACCACACCCAAATGATCGCCGAGTTCCTGGCGGATTTTTAAGCTCTCTTGAAAATGCTGGAGGGCGATCTCATATTGCGCCTGTAATCCTTCCAGGGTGGCAATGTTTGAAAGGGCACTGGCCTGACCTAAATAATCGGCTTGTTCCCGACGATAAGCCAACACCTCCTGCTGAATTTGGATCGCCTGCACGTAGTTCCCCAAATGGCGGTAAACGATGCCCAGGTTATTGAGCGCAACGGTCAAATTATAGGAGGTTTCGCCATTACTTAAAACGCGTTCCAACGCAATGGCCTCCACAAAATATTTTTCCGCGAGGGAATAGTCTGAGAGATGTCCGGCCACCAGCCCCAGTCCTTGGAGAAAATTCGCCCGCGCCTTATCATCCCCCTCCATCAGGGCCAGCGCATACTCTTCTTCATAATATTTTCGCGCGGCATCATAATCCCCCTGCCAAACACAAAACGCCGCCGTATGTTGGGCCAGTTTCTTTTGCCAATTTCGACTGAGCCGGGAACTTTGCTCCCGCGCCCGGCGGAACCAACTTTGCCCTTCATCCAGCCGCCCGCGCATTTTCCAGTATCGCGCCAGCGCATTGCTCACCAGACGCATCCCTAACTCCATCTCATCCTCTTCACGCTCCGGACGAAAAGCCCAATCCAGCGTCTCCCGCAAGTTATTTTCTTCCACCTCAATCCAGGCGAGCCAACGCGATTGCTCCGCCCCTAAAAGGCCGTTTTCGGCCTGATCGGCCAGCCGGGCATAATACCCGGCCCGCCCCCGGTACAACGCAGGCAGTTCAGGATCAAGCAGGAGCCGTTCCCGCGCATAATTCTGCAACGTTGCTAGCATAAAAAAGCGAGGCTGATCTTCAGCCTTTGCCAGATCAGGCTGAATAATGTTTTTCTCCGCCAACAACTCCAACAAATCCAACGCCAGATGGGCTGTTTCAGGGGTCATCAAAACTTCACCCACCGCGTCGGATGAAAAGCCCCCCGGAAAAATTGCCAGCCGCGCAAACACCTTTTTCTCCTCCTCGGCCATCAGGTTATAACTCCACTCCACCGCCGAACGCAGAGTCCGGTGGCGTTCGGGCACATCGCGGGAACGATTGGTCAAAATATCGAGCCGGGTTGCCAATTGGTCGAGCAACCCTGCTGGGGATAAGATGCGCGTCCGCGCGGCGGCGAGTTCAATCGCCAGGGGAAGCCCATCCAACTGGGCACAAATCCGGGCGACATCCTCCCCGTTGTCGGAATTCAGCGCAAAGTGGGGGTTTGCGGCGCGCGCAGTTTCAACAAACAAGGCCACGGAAGGGTAAGCCCCCAGCGCTTCCACGTCCGGGAGTTTGCCCACCTCGGGCAGTCCCAACGGGCGCACCGGGTATTCTCGCTCGCCATACAGCCGCAACGCCGCTTGACTGGTCGCCATCACGCGCAAACCTGCCGCGGCATTCAACAATTCCCCCAACTGTGCCACTGCTTCCATCAAGTGTTCGAGATTATCCAAAACCAACAAAACCTGTTTGTAGCGCAAATCGTTAACCAGGGCTTGCACCAACCCCGTCGAATCCGAGAGTTTTACGCCAAGGGCCGTGGCAATGGTGGGGAGCACCAAATCCGCACGGGTGAGCGAAGCGAGCGGGATAAAAAACACGCCATCGGGAAACACTTCCGCCCGTTCCTGCACCAGTCGCGTGGCGATTTCGAGGGCGAGACGAGTTTTTCCCGTGCCCGCGGTTCCGGTGAGAGTCAGCAGGCGGGTGACGGCTTTCTGTTGCCCGATCAGGTCGAGAATCGCGGCAATTTCCTTTTCCCGACCGAGGATCGGCTTCAACGGCACAGGGACTGCACCGGGGGGGAGCGGGCGGCGATCCCCAGGCGTGGCACGCCCCCGCGCGGGGAGCGGCATCTCCGGGGGCACGGTTTCATATCCGGCAACCGGTTCCCCACGCATGACCGTTTCGTACAATTTGGTGGTCTCGGGCATGGGTTGGATGTTGAGTTCTTCGCCCAAACGTTTTTTGAAGGCCTGATAAGCCTGGAGCGCGCCGGGCCGATCCCCGGACAGATAACGGCTCAGGATCAGGTCGCCGAGTAGGTCCTCCCGCCAGGGGTCTTGGCGCAAGGCTTGTTCGGCGATGGTGATGGCGGTCTCGAAGTGTCCGGCGGCGCGATGGGTGGCGATGAGATGCCCAGCAGTGGAAAAGTAGAGCGTGCGGAGCCGTTGCCGGTCGAAATCCAGCCAGTCTTCGTACACTTCGGGCAATAAATCACCGGTATAAAGCGAAAGGGCCTCGTCCATCCGTGCGGGTTCGGGGCAGTAGCGTTCAAAGGCTTCCACGTCCAACCAGTACGGGGCATCGGTGTTCCAGCGCAAGGTTTGCCCCTCACGAGTGACCCACTCTTCTGCGCTTTCGGGCAGGACCCGGCGCAAATCATACAAATGGCGCCGCAGGTTGGCGCGCGCCTCCGATTCATCCACATCCGGCCAAAAAGTGAAGGCCAGGGCATCGCGCGGAATGGGGCCACGATTCAGGAGCAGATACGCGAATAAGGGGAGGGTTTTGGGGAGCGCGTTAAATGGCAACGCTTTTGCGCCATACACCAGGCGCAAATTTCCGAACAGGTGAATGTGAAGGAGGGGGAGAGGCATATAGGTAAACGAAGGTAGTCGGATACAGAAATATGGTCAACAAGAGAAGTATACTCTTGTGAGGAGGGATACGGGAGTTTGTGGGCAAGGTTCCCAAAAAATCTTGTATGAAGGAGAGATAGGAATAAAGTACGCTCTTCGGGTTTGAAAACTGGTTAAATCGGACAGGTTTCGGACGGTTCTCGGACGAGCAAACCATAAAATGAGCCATATCGTTCAACAACAATTTTTTTTGAAATAGGAGAAAAAAATCATGTCACTCAAAAATGTTTCCCTTCGCCGCATCGCTCCGTTTATTTTAATGGTCCTCGTGCTGGCGGCCTGCGGGGCCAAACCCGTCACCATCGCCGACCTGCCCGTGTATCCGAACGCCACCGCCCTCAATCCGGGGGATGATCCCATCGCCGATACCCTCGTCGAAAACATGGCACAGGATGCCCAAATCCGCACCAGCGTCGGGGTGGGTGGCAGTGTCGAACAAAAAGCGTTCAGCCTCCCGGCGGATGCTTCTTGGGATGCGCTCAACAAATTCTTCACAGATGAACTGACCGGCAACGGTTGGGAAGCCGGCATGGGTGGCCCTGGGGGCAACATTGCGGGTGACATTCTGAATCAGGTCAACGCCGATAATGATCTTTTTCAAACAACCATGTTCTCGAAAGGGAAACAAGTACTGACCATTATGCGTGTGGCTGACCCCGTCGACCCCGCATCGCTGTACCTGATCATCTCCCTGTCTACGAACTAAACTCCCCCTAAAAACCCTTGAACATAAGCGTGGCAGTCTGCACAGACTGCCACGTTTTGTTGTTCATCCCACTTGGGGTATCTCAAAAAAAAGGGACCGCCCCTTTTTTCGGGCTAACCGCGGCCCTGGTTTAGTACATCCTGGGCCAGAAACGCCGCTGTTAAAACCAACAAATGCCGGGCGTGGGGCGATAAATTTGCGAATTTCAGTGCGCCTAAAACAGACACGATCACCGCGACATCAAACTCCCGCATTTGTTTGGGGTCAAACAGACAGCGCCCGGCCATCTCCCGCACGGCGGCGAGCAGAGGCTCGGCACCATCGCGCAGGATTTCGAGATAGTCGGTGGGTTGGGGGATTTGGGGGGCGATCACGTGGGCGATGAGTTCTGCGTACAGGTGGGCAAAATCATACAGGGTGTGGCCGTCGCGGGTTTCGGCAAAGTCAATGAGCCAGACCCACGCGCTGGGGCCAACGAGGATGTTTTCCACGTTGAGATCGCCATGAATGAGAGACTGGGTGCCGTTGATGCGCTCGTTCAGCAGAGCGGGGAGTTTTTCGAGCGGATCGGGGAGGGCGAAGAGGGGGAGGCCCGCGCACGCGTCCCGAAGGAGGGTGGTGCGGGTGGCGAGGAGACGCCCAGTAGCGCCCTGAGAGAGGGAACGCCCGTTCCAGCGCACACGCACCGGGGGGTGGCCGGGGAGGGCGGCGTTGGTGAGGGCGAGCGTTTGCCCGCCGGGACGAGGCTCGGCGTGGGGGAAGTTTTTCAGTGTCAGGATCGTGCCCAGGGGCCAGGTGTCCGCGGAAACCGGGGGATTCTGCCCGTCGAGCACAGCGTCTGGAGTTCCGGCGCACGGTTCGAGCACGTAATGTGTCGGCAATTTCCGATCATATTCCTGCCCCAGCCGAAACACGTAGGGCTTGTGTTGCATCCACCAGTTGGGCGCAAAAGTGTCGAATAGTTTCCACAACAGGCGGGGATCAGGGGTTTGGAGCAGGGCCTGGCGCAAACTGGCCGGGGTATAGCCGGGGCCGCCCAAAAACGTGTATTGCAGGGCCGCGCGCCCCTCCAGCCGGACGGGCGTCTGCTGGATGCGGGCGGTGGCCGGGGGCAGGGTGGTTTTTACGAAGTTTTCGTAGTTTTCGTACTCGCGTTGCACACTGCCCTGGTCGGCAATTTTGATAATCGTGTGGGCATCTACGCGACTATCGGGGCGAATGGGCACCGCCAGGAAAGTGCGCGCGCCGGAATAGCCAGAGAGAAATTCCCGTTCGATGACGAGGCGGGCATAGCGGGCAAACAGGCTTGAGAGAAGCGCGGTTTCGGTGGGCGAAAGGGTGACGCCAGACGGAGGTTCAATGTGGATCGCAGACGGGGCACCAGGACCGAGCGGAAGCGCCTCCCGAAGCGCGAGGCCGGATGCGGACGTGGATGGTCCCGGGGTGGCGCGGGGACGCATGCGCCCGATCCCCCACACCCCCAGGCTGAGCGCGCCGACCGTCAGCAGGCCCAAACAAACCATGCCCACCCCTGCAAGGCCCCAGCCCGGGCGCGAGGCCGCCCCCACTTGAATGGACAACCCTTTGGAATATACAACCGCTTCGCGAGATTTCCCCCCTGCGAGGGGTTCCCAATGCAAGAGCAGAGACAGGGAGAGCCGCTGGGACCCGGTTTGTTTGGGAGTAACGGTCCAATACCAGGTGAGCGGTTCGCCGGGTGTGACAAGGCGGGTTTGTTCGCCTGGCGGGGAGACGGTAAAGCCTACACCATCCAATACTGCACGCGCAGAGAGTTCGTATTCGGCCAGTTGTTTGACGGCAACTTCGGTGACTTGAAGCTGGTCATCGGGAAATTCGGTGACGATCTCAAACCCACCGTCCACCGGGACAAACGACAGCCGGATGGTGGCGGATTCGTCGGGTTGCATCGCTGAGGGCCATTCGGCCTCCACGCGACGGTCTTCGATGTCGAGGGGGGTGGGGGAAACTTGAACCGTGATGGCAAAGGGAGTTATGGTCGGGCCAGGGACCAAGGTGGGGACGGGTTCTTCCGAGGCAGGTTCTTCGACCGGGGCAGGGGTTGCGGTGATGACCACCTCGATTGGCTCACCTTCAACGATTTCTGTGACCACGACGGTTTCCACTGCCGTAATGGTTTGGGGCGTGGCGGCAGGTTGGCAGGCCGCGAGCCAGGCCAGTCCCAAAAGGGCGGTGAGGGGGATGAGGAGGCGATGAAACCGGGGACGTTGAGAGGGGTTCATGGGGGTAATTATAATCCTGACGCCTGAAGATATCGCCTGCGCACACGCTCTCAGTAACTACTCAGACCCTAAAGGTTTTTCTCGATGAATTCAGGAACGCATTTGCAAACACAGCACGTTTTTTCGCATTCATCTCTTGCAAACAAAACCTTTAGGGTCTGGCCTGAGTAATTACCGCTGTCAGGCCCTATAAAACCGCCTTCACCGCGCCACCGTCGAACATCAACGCGGTGCCATGAATAAACGACGCCGCCGGGGAAGCCAACCACGCCGCCGTTTGCCCAAACTCTTCCACCGTGCCCATGCGGCCCAACGGCACCGCCTGTGTGATGCCCGCCGCTTGCTGTTCGGGGGTGGTTCCCGTTCGGGCGGCCCGGTCTGCCATCAACTGTTGCACCCGCTCGGTCCACGTCCACGCGGGATTGAGCGAGTTGACACGAATCCCTTTCGGCCCCAGTTCGTTCGCCAGCGATTTCATCAGCCCGATCACCGCCAACCGCACGGAGTTGGACAAAATCAACCCGTCAATGGGCTGTTTCACCGAATAGGATTGGATCGCCACGATGCTTCCGCTCCCCCGTGCCACCATGTGAGGGACCACCGCGTAACACAACCGCACCACGCTCATCAACGTCAAATTCGTCGCCGCCTCCCAATCTGCCGGGGTCAGGTCGAGAAAATTGCCCGGTTTTGGCCCGCCACAATTAGCAATCAAAATGTCCACTTGCCCGAAATGATCGAGCGCGGTTTGCACCATGCGAGCCACATCCTCCTGCCGGGTCACATCCCCCCGCACCGCAACCACCTCCGCGCCCGTTTCCGCCCGGATTTCCGCCGCCGCCGTATCCAGCAAGTCACTCCGCGCCGAAAGCACCACCTTTGCCCCCTCTCGCGCCAGCGCCAGCGCAGAAGCCTTGCCCAACCCTTTCGAAGCGGCAGTCACAAGGGCAACTTGATTTTTGAGTTGTAAGTCCATGAGATACTCCTTTGGAACGTAAAATGTAAACAACTACCAGGGTAGAGGTTAGCCCGAATAAAAAAGGGTAAAAATTCACGCTTCACGTTTACGAAAATTCTGAAACGAGGAAACGATCAGGCTCACGCCCATCCCTGCATTATAATTCACCCGTGATGTCCATCTGGGATTCCTACCCCCCCACTTACCGCCAACAAGAAGTCCAAAGCCTGCTCGCCGCGGTGCGCACTGGCGAGAGCGTGTCCCTGTTGGGGTTGAGCGGCGCGGGGAAAAGTAACCTGCTCGGCTTCCTGGCCCATCGCGTCCTCTGGGATGGGCGGTTTGTGCTAGTGGATGGCAATCGCTTGGGGGAACCGACCCCCGCCGCGTTTTACACCCTCGTGCATACCGCGCTCACAAACACCCTGCCCCCCGCCGATCCATCTCTGTCCCTGACCCGCGCGGTCGCCGAGGCCCTGGCGGAAGCGCCCGCGGGCGTGTGCCTGCTCCTCGACCGGTTTGACGCGTTGGACGGTCCCCCCGCACGTACCGTCGCCAGCAATCTCCGCGCCCTGCGCGATGCGCACAAATACGCGCTCACGTTCGTCTTCGCCACCCGTCGCCCGCTCGACCCCCTCACCGAAATCGCCGAACTCGTCTTTGCCAACACCCTCTGGCTCGGCCCGTTGAGCGAGGAAGATGTCGCCTGGAACGTCCAACGCTACGCCGCACGGAAAAATCTCACCGACTGGGACACCGCCACCATCATGGCTACGCGCAAACTCTCGGACGGGTATCCCTCCCTTCTCCGCGCCGTGTGTGAAGCGCACGCCGCCGGATGCCCGCTCGAACTGGACGCCCTCCGCGCGCACCCCGCCGTCACCCGTCGCCTCGCCGAATTTTGGGCCGACGAACCCACCCCGGACATGATCGCCGCGTCCGGGCTGGCCTCCAATCCCCTCCTTACCCCGTCCGTAGTGAGGCACGCTAGTGCCGTCCCTCCCGAACCTACAACATCCACAGGTAAGCCCTTTCCCTTCGATCCCCTTCAATTTTCCGCAAAAGAACAATTGTTGCTCGAATATTTGCGCGACCACCCCGATCAAGTCTGCGACAAAGACGAGGTGATCCGCGCCATTTGGCCAGAAGACCGGATTTACACCGAAGGCGTCCGCGATGACAGCCTCGCCCAACTCATCCGCCGCGTCCGTCTGAAAATCGAACCTGATCCTTCGAACCCGCGCTATTTGCACACCGTGCCGGGGAGAGGGTACTTGTTCAAACATTAAATCGCTTGTAGTGAGGCACGCCAGTGACGGGTAACGGCACTGGCGTGCCTCACTACAAACAATCCGTTTATCCATGAAAGCTATCCAATTTAACGCCGCTGTCCCTCGCTATGTGTTTGGGCTTGCCCTGAGCAAAATTTTCCCATCTGTGTTGTGGCGCGGAATGTCCTGTACCTATACCGCTGACGTTCCCGAACCTACCTTGCCCAACGCCGAATGGGTGAAGGTCAAAACCCGGTTGGGTGGGATTTGCGGCACGGACATCGGGACGATTCATCTGCACACCAGCCCGTACTACTCGCCATTTTCGTCGTCGCCATTTACGCTTGGGCATGAGAATGTGGGGACAATTACGGAGGTGGGCAGTGCGGCGGGGACGTTCCGCGTGGGGGAGCGGGTGGTGGTCGAACCACATTTGTGGTGTGCGCCGCGCGGGTTTAAGGAATATTGTTCGTATTGTGCGCGCGGGGAGACGAACCTGTGCGAGCGGACGCGGGAGGGGAGCATCGCCCCGGGCTTGATCACCGGCGCATGCCGCGATACGGGCGGGAGTTGGAGTTCCACCTTTGTCGCCCACACCAGTCAGGTGTACCGCGTGCCGGATGGGGTCAGTGATGAAAACGCGTTGATGGTGGAGCCGTTTGCAGTGGGAGTTCACGCCGCCCTGCAAAACTGGCCTGCGGATGGGGAACGGGTGATGATTCAGGGGGCGGGGACGATTGGCTTGGTTGTTTTGGCCGCGCTTCGGGTGCTGGGGTCTCAGGCGCATATTACGGTGTTAGCGCGTTATCCCTTCCAGCAAAAGGCCGCGGAGAGGTTGGGGGCAAACGAGGTGATTTTGACGAAAGGGCTTGACACTTACGAAACGGTGGCCCAAAAAACGGGCGGACAGGTGCTTCAGCCGATCATCGGGAAACGGATCGTGGCGGGAGGCTATGACCGGACATTTGAATGTGTGGGCAGTGATGCGTCGGTGGACGACGCGCTCCGTCTAACCCGGAGTGGGGGAACGGTGGTGTTGGTGGGTGTGCCCGGTGTGGCGAAGGGGATCGATTGGACCGCCATCTTCGCGCAGGAGTTGACTGTGCGGGCATCAAACATTTATCATCACGCTGAACCCTATCTGGGCCGAACATGGAAGGCGTTCGACTTGACGCTGGATTTGATGGCACGCGGGGTCCTTGATCTGGGTTGGATGGTCACGCACCGGTACCCGTTGGACGATTTTGACCGGGCGATGCGCGAGGTGAGCGCGCGAGGGAGTACGGGAATGATTAAGGCGGTTTTTGAGTTTTAAAATGAGCTCGTTGGAAGAAGCCCGTCTCCGCGGTCTCTTGCGCCAGGCTCAGCAGGAGGTCCACGCCGTCGAATCCGAACTGGCTTCGCGCATGACCGAAATCCGGGAATTCGATGCGAAGGTGGAAGCCCGGCTGGGACCGCTCGAAACGGAACTTGACATTCTCGACGCGCAAATTCGCCATTACCGAAAAGAAATTAACCGCCTGCAAAGCGCGGAAATGTTCCCCAACTGGGTGGACTATTCCAAACGGGTGAATCCCAGTGCCCGCCCCGCATCCGCCTCGAAACCGGATCAGCCCCCTTCCAAACCCGAAAACGAACTCCGCCAGCTTTACCGCGACCTCGCGCGGAAATACCATCCTGACACGGCATTTGATGATCTGGATCGGCAGTACCGCCACGAGATGATGTTACGCATCAACGATGCGTATGCAAGCGGCGACCTGGCCGAACTTCGCCGCCACGCGGGGGGCAAGGTCCACATCCCCCTCGGCCCGGAACAGCCCGCCCCGCCCGCGTTCCGTTCCCCGCGCGAGCGGGTGGAGGCCGAGTTGGTGGCTTGTCAGACGAAATTACGGGAAATCCGCGCGCAGATCGAAAAATTGCGGTTTCATCCCACGGTGCAGTTGAGTTTAAGCGTCAAACTGGCCTGGCGGCAGAACAAGGATTTGGTTGGGGAGATGGCAAAGGAGTTGGAGGGAAAGGCCCGGGAAAAGCGGCGCGAGCGGGATGCGTTGATGGCGACGTTGCAGGCATTGCAAGCGAGGCCGAACGACGCGGATTTCGGCGCCGCAGAGGGGAATGTTTGAAGATGAGGCAAAAACAAACTGAATTTTACTTTCGATAGATTAGATACCTGGACGCTTACCCCTCATCCTCCCCCAACGGCGTAAACTCCCGCACTTCCACCCAAGAGACCGTATCGTCAATCGTCTCTCCATCCAATTGCGCCGGGCCAAGGATGATCACGCGCGGAAAAATCGGGGTCCCGGACAGTTCGTTGCGGGTGAAGGCGCGACATTCTTTGAGCAACGCGCCGCGCACGGTTTCAAACAGGCCGGGGACGGTGTACCAGTAGGCTTCTTCCTCTGTCATCGGTTTGGGTTCGCCCCAATTTTCCAGGTCTGCATCCCAATAGGCGACCATTTTCTCAAGGATGATCTGATCCTTCACCGTGACGGTGTGCAGACGACGTTCATCAGCGAAGTGAATTTCCGTGACGATCCGATAGTAGGTGATGCCTGCCGCGTACCAATCCGCTTCTGCGGCGGTCAAAGTGGGGATGCTGGCGTCCGGGTAACGCTCTTCCGGTTGGGTCGCACAGGCGGTAAGGGCGAGGAGGAAGGAGATGATGAGGAGCGTGGAGAGGTGTTTTTTGAACATTGAAAAATTTACGGGCAGTCATGTATATGCGATTTTAGGGCATCGGGTAAAATTTTGAAATCAAAAACCTAAAGTATAGATGTCCATTTTCCCGTATAGGTTACAAATTCAATGACCCCATCTTTTCAACAAACCTATGGCCCGTGGGCCGTCGTCGCAGGCGCGTCACAGGGCATTGGTGCGGCGTTTTCGCAGGAAATTGCACGGCAGGGTGTGAACGTGATCATGATTGCCCGGACCCTCGCCCCGTTGGAAGCCACCGCCCAAGCTATCCGCCAACAATTCCGTGTCCAGGTGCGAACCCACAGCCTGGACCTTGCCACCCCTGATCTGGCCGAACAGTTTCAGGCGATCATCCAGGATGTAGAAGTCGGCCTACTCATTTACAACGCCGCCGCCTCCGAGATTAAGCCTTATGTACAATCCTCGCTGGATAGCAAACTCCGCCAATTGGACCTCAACTGCCGCGGTCCGTTGACGCTGACCAGCCTGTGCGGGGAGAAGATGGCTACGCGAGGACGAGGGGGCCTCTTGCTCATGTCCTCTGCCACCAGCCTGCGCGGCACGGAACTGCTCGTGACGTATGCCGCCACCAAAGCCTTCAACACGACCCTGGCGGAAGGTCTCTGGCAGGAACTCAGCCCCAAGGGGGTACATGTGCTGGGCGTGGTGGCCGGAGCCATCCGCACCCCCAACTACGAAAATTCCAACCCCCAACAAAACCGCATCCACGCCACCGCCCAGGCTCCCGAGACCCTGGCCCAAAACGCCCTCGCCCGGTTGGGGCGCGGCTATCCGATCTGGTTTTCAAGCTGGCAAGTCCGGCTGAGCGAGTTGCTTTTTAGCCGCCTGCTCCCTCGGTCAACCGGGATTCGGATGCTGGGGAGGATTACGAGGCAACTGTATCCCAATGTGGGGGATTTGGAATAAACTATGGAGGTTCGTGAGTGATAGTCAGGAATGTTGTAAATTTTTATCTCGGAGGAATCATATGCTGAACAACCAAATACCGACATACGACTCAATGATGAATCCTGCCCTTCAAGCGCTACACGAGTTAGGAGGGTCTGCAACCATTGAAGAACTTTTCAACAAGGTTGCAGAAATCATGGGTTTGACCGATGAACAATTAGAAATCATTCACGACCCTAATCGAGGCAGTCAAACAGAAATTGATTACCGATTAGCTTGGACACGCAGCTATTTGAAGAAATATGGAATAGTCGAAAACTCTGGACGAGGTATATGGGCCTTGACTCCGAAAGGGCTCCAAACCCAAAAAGTTAATCCCAAAGATGTAATTAAGCACTGGAAAGAACAAAAAAGTTTGTTAGCTAAAGAGGGGAACCAAGCTGAAGGAAAAGAAGAAGTTGAAATGAGTTGGAAGGAACACCTTCTTCAAACGCTTCTTAAAATGAAATCAGATGCGTTTGAAAGGCTAGTTCAGCGGATGTTGCGCGAATCTGGATTCATTCAGGTCGAAGTAACTGGCCGGTCAGGAGATGGAGGAATTGATGGAAAAGGGATCATGAGACTCGGGGGGTTACTCAGTTTTCACGTAATATTCCAATGCAAGCGGTATCAAGGCTCAGTAACCCCTAGCCAAGTACGAGACTTTCGTGGGGCTATGGTCGGAAGGGCAGATAAAGGATTGCTGATCACAACAGGAACATTCACAAAAGATGCTATGCGCGAAGCGACAAGGGATGGAGCACCAGCGATAGATTTAATTGACGGTGAATTGCTGATGGATAAATTGTTAGAATGTAACTGCTCAGGCATGAAAGCCTGAACAGAATGAACTTTAACATTGTCAGAAACATAAAAGCCGAGCAAAATACAAGGCATGGAACCCATTCGTTTG
>JABWBV010000598.1 GCA_013359445.1 Anaerolineales bacterium
CCACACAGGGTCATTTGTCAAAAGAGCTAATAAACCCAAAAACGCCGTCAAGCCAAAAGTAAGAATGAATATTTGAAAAGATAAATCTACATGCGTTTTAGGAGGAAGAAGTAAAGCAAGAATTCCAGTAGAAATCCCAATCTTTACCAAATGGTGGGATATGAAAGAAGAAATAAAGGTAAAGGTTTTCTTTACCTCAAAAACTTTTTTACTGTCTTTTAAGTCATCCCGAAAACGACTGAGAAGCATATCTTTACTCTCCTCATCAACGTCATCCCAATTTTCTATGATGAAGTCTTCAGGGCGTTTTGAGTTATTTCTCTGTTTCATTTTTTGTTAAAACTTTTTGGAACTCTTTAAGGAAAGCGATTTGTTTTTCGTCCGATAGTTCATGCCAACGAGAGACAATTTCTTTGAGACGAGGATCAGGGCGTGCCAGACCAAGCAAATCATAGACCTCCGGTCCCAGCGTGACGGCAATCTTATGAACATTTTCCTCGCTTGGAATCACTTGTCCACTCATGTACCGATTAATAAGTGGCTGACTAATGCCTATCCATTTTGAAAATTCGGTTAAGGTTTTACGCGCGCCCGACTGGGCCATCCAATTTATATACTGAAGTTCGAGCCATTTTGAGAAGCTGTTCATCTTGTTTTTATTCTATTCAATTTACTAAAATTTATAAATAGGTATTGATGATTTGGTGTTTATGATGTAAAATTTTTAAACATCATTAAAAATATGTGCAAGTAAGGAGTGTTGATGCCAAGCACAATATCACAAATAGTAAGAGCATATAGAGCGGAACAAGCGTTGACTTTAAGGGAGATGGCAAATGTTTTACGAGATCAACTCAGAGAGACCCGTTTTGCCAACCTCTCAGCACAGGCTATTGGTCTTTGGGAAAAGGGGACGAATCCTTCTCCAATATTCCTTCTCCGGGTAAGCCGCACATATGATGATTGGCGAAGGGACTTAGCCACGGATTGCCTCGCCGCGATGGAACCTGACCTCTACGAACCGACTGGTGCAATCGGTCAAGAAATTTTAGGGGCTATGGCATATCGATCAGTAGCAAACAATTGATTAAAGGGAACTCAATGATGCAAACTCAACCCAACTCAGACACAAAATGCAAGGATGAATGCAGGGCAAGACTCCAAGAAGAACTCATTATAAATTGCCTTAAACGTTATCCTAATCCAAACACCCAACGCGTTTACAAAAATGCACTGAACAGTCTGTTTAGATTTACTCAAGTATTAATATTTGATCTGACCAGTGGAAATATTGAGCAATGGATTGATTATTTGCGAAATAATGGGCTTAAAGAATCGACAATTAGCGCCTGGTTAGCGGCTGTCAGTAGCTTATTTAATTATCTGCTGGATTGCCAAGCAAAAGGATATGAGTTGGGAATAGTTACAAACCCCGTCATTGCCGTCGAACGCCCAACTATTGCTCGGTACAACATGATTGACGCATTAGATTGGGATCAATTACGAGCATATGTAAAAGAACTATATAAACGCATCGAGACTGGCCCCCGGAAGCCAATCCATTTCCGAGACGGCGGCCTAAACCTTTTACTGATCCTAACAGGCAAACGCCTAAATGAAATCAGGCTGTTACGTTGGGGGCAGATTCACCTTTTTCAAGGGAAGCCCAAAGTTCAATGGAACTCGGAAAGGGAATATGACAAGTTAGACGAAATCCCACAACCGGCTTGGGTAATGATCAGAGCCTATTTAGAGCTCTCAGGGCGTTTGCCCCAAATGCAAACAAATGACTATATTTTCGTTGGTCTTGAATCTCCTTTTAACAGGCAGACAAACGATTATTCGAATCCTCTAGATGAACGCACAATCCGATCTAGTATCAAGAGTTACGCGGATCGAGCTAATTTGAAAAATATCACTGTCAAAACCTTACGCCATACGTATGCCGCTTTAATGGCAGACGTGGGGGCAAGTCCTCAGGTTCTTCGACGCCAACTAGGTTTAGCAAGTCTAAGTGAAACACGTCATTATATGTACCACCTGATGAACTCGGTCGATCACAACCGCCACTGGAAGACGATAGCTGAGACGCTTGGCCTTCCCTCTGAATCGGATGATCCACTTAAAAATCCAACCGCGAACGGTTCAAAGAAACCGAAATACCTTCGCCTCCCCCGCAAATAACCCTCTTTAACAAAATGTCCCGGCAGGTTACGACTGACCGGGACGCCGCCAGCAAGCAGGCGGTGAAACCATTATAGCAAGCCCATGAAAAAACGCACACTGTCTCTCCCCACGATTTTGCTCATTTCCCTGACCACCTTAACCGCCTGTATGCCTTCAGACCCCTACACCCTCCAAGCGGCAGGCAACCAGGCCCTTGAGGCCGCCCATGCCCAAATGACCTCCACCGCAGAGGCCGCCATCCGGCGTGAAGACGAAGCCATCCTCCAACAAGCCCAAACCCAAGCCGCAAATGATAACGCCGCCACCGCAACGGCCCATGTCGTCTATCTGGATGCGACGGCCACCGCGCTTTTCCTCGAAGCCCAAGCCACGCAACAAGCCGCCACCGCCCATGCGATAGGCACGCAAGAAGCGCAGATCGCCCTTGCCACACGGCAAGCGGTCGAACTGGCCCAACTCCAATCCGCGGCCACCGCCACCCAACAAGCCGCGCTCCATCTGGCCGAAGCGGAAGCCGCAAAGGTGGCGCGGGAGAAAGTGGTCACAGTGCTGATGTGGGGAGCCGCGTTCATTACCATCATTTTGACGCTCTTCCTCACGTTTGAATTTGCCCGTGTTTTCACCCACGCTTTCGAGAAACAACGGGCTTGGGTTCCGGGAGCGGAAACCCTCGTCTTCAATACCCCATCTGGCCCGATCATCGTAGACCCGCGCCGGATGTTTGGCCCGGCTACCGTGATCGCCAACAAAACCCAACACGTCACTATGCCCGCGCTCACAGAAGCCCATTGGCAAGCGATGACCACCCAGGCGGCGATGCTCACAGAACTGGCGAAGGCAATGGTCGGTGGTTTTCATTCCCCGTACCCCACAGGCGGCAATCTCCCTCAAATGCTGGCCCAGGCCCAACCGCCTGCCCTCCTCTCCCCCGGCGAACTTCCCCCCCATGCGCCCTGGCGTCTGCTCGATGAATGGCGTGGGGAAGGCCTCCCCCTCGGGTTAGAAAACGGCGGGTTGTTGTTAGCCGATCCCGAATCTAGCCCCCATCTTCTGCTCGCAGGAACCAGTGGAAGCGGGAAAACCCGCTATGGCCTTCGCCCAGTCATCGCCGGGGCACTGGCGGCAGGCTGGCAGGTCGCCATCTTTGACCGGTCAGGGCTGGATTTTTTACCATTCCAAGAACACCCCAACGCCTACCTCTATCCCCTCGCTACTGCCGAAGAAGCGATTGGGTATGAAAAAAGTCTCTATGAGGCCATTGTGCGCCGTTTTCAGATTTTGCGGACCAATGGTGTAAGCACCTGGGGACAATTGAAACCCACACCGGAGCCGCGCTTGCTCATTGTCTTTGATGAGTTCGCCAACCTTGCGGACAGCCTGGAAAACAAAGGCCGGGAAGAGCTTTGGCGTTACGCCCGGATGATCGCCGCCGAAGGGCGGAAAGCGGGGATTCACCTCGCCCTGGCTCTGCAAGACCCCACCCACAAATCGCTCGACCTTCGTATCCGCCGCAACTGCACCCCTATCGCCTTCAGGGTGCGGGATGACGACGCCTCGCGGGTGATTCTCGGTGCGGGTGGGGCGGAAACCCTCCCACCGCGGCAATTTTTGGCCGTCGTCAACGCCGAAATACACCGGGCAGTCGCTTTTGCGCCTTCGGATGAAGAAATTCAAACCTTCTTGCACCAACGACGCGTGGAACCCTTGCCCCCGCCTTCCTGGTTAGGGCAATCCGCACCACAACCGGCTCTACAAGATGACTTGTCCGCCCGCGTAGTTGAAAGTTATCAACGCACCGGCTCGTTGAGTGCCACCCAACGCGAAATCTTCGGCACGAATGGCGGGAGCGATTTTTACACTATCCGCACCATTCTTTCAGAGGCACATATTGTCCTGTAATCCCTACTACTCCTTCACAGGCCCCTGTAGTGCCTGTAGTAGTGGTGAATCCCGGAGTAGTAGTAGTGATGAAAAACGCCGAAACCCTCCAAACCGAACAAGATCGCCTCACCCAACGCCTGTTAGCCATT
>JABWBV010000599.1 GCA_013359445.1 Anaerolineales bacterium
TCTTTTTTTATTTCAGGAGAACAAGATGGATGCCCCGACCCATTTGGACCTTCCCGTTGAAACATTGCTCAAGGCTGTAGACGTGGCTCATTTCCTTAATATCAGCCGGGCATATGCCTACCAACTGATGCAACGCGGCGAAATCCCCACGGTAAAAATCGGAACCGCGTGCAGAGTGCGGCTGGTCGATCTCAAAGCGTATATCCGCGAAAACCTTCACCCCAATCCTAGGGCCTGAGGGTTTCAAATTGAACCCCTTTTCCTTTTTTCTGTTTCAAATTAGAATTAGTGTTCTATTACAGCACGTTTACAGCTTAATAGGACTGAGCAGAGTCGCCTTTCCTTATCCCTAATCAAGCTCATCTTTGTTGAGAAGGAGTAAAAGGAAATGGCGAAACGAAGAAATAATCACGAAGGCACGATCTTCAAAAGAAAAAATGGCACATGGCGCGCTAAGGTCACCATAGGGGGCAAAAGATTGAGTTTCACAGCGCAAACGGCAAAAGAGTGTCGAGATTGGGTGAATCTCACCCAACGGAAGATTGACTCTGGCCTGACATTCGAAGGGACACAAGTTACATTAGACAAATTTCTGACCGAATGGCTGGTGACCGTTAAGGCGACTTTACGACCCAGAACTTGGGATCAATATCAACAGATTGTCCGCGACCATATCGTTCCCTCACTTGGCAAAGTCAAACTCTATCACCTGCGCCCCGATCACGTCCAGACCCTATACAACGAACGCTTAAAATCGGGAACTGGCTCGCGAACAGTTCAGCTTACGCACGCGGTTCTCCATCGAGCCCTTGTCCACGCGGTTAAGTTAGGCCTGCTGGAGCGCAATCCTGTAGACGCAACCGTCCCGCCCAGGCCAAAATCGGGCGAAATGAAAATCCTCGACGAAAGCCAGGTCAGTCAATTTCTCGTCACGGCAAAGAATAGCCGAAACGAAGCCCTTTATGGGTTAGCCCTTACGACGGGAATGCGGCAATCCGAACTCTTAGGGTTACAATGGACGGACATAGACTGGACGAGTCGGAAACTCAAAGTTCAACGCCAGTTGAAAAGAAAAAGGGGAGGGGGGTTCAATTATGCCCCGCTGAAAACCAAAGCGGCAAAACGTATCGTTACCTTAGGGGTGAGATCGACAGAAATTCTCAAAGCCCATCTTAATCGCCAGGAACAAGAGCGCAAGGCGCTTGGAGAAAAATGGCAGGAAAATAACCTCATTTTTCCTTCAACAGTTGGGACGCCCTTGGATCAACGTAGTCTTCTACGCGATTTTAAAGCCACCTTGGCCCTGGCTGGTGTGCCGAATATCCGTTTCCATGATTTACGGCACACCGCGATCTCGATCATGCTCAACACGAATGTCCCCTTAATTGTCGTGTCCCGTAGAGTAGGGCATTCCCGTCCCAGTATTACCCTGGACATCTATGGGCATCTCCTTTCTAGTATGCAGGGAGATGTCGCAGATAGTATTGACGAGCACATTTTGCCTACCGAATTCCAATTGCACCAAAACTGCACCAGCGACGAAAGAGGCCAGATAGAATCCTCTTAAACCCCCTATATATAGGACGTAGTAGACGTAATAGACCTATATATAGGGGGTAGACAGGGTGTTTCACAGAGGTCTTTTTTATCTGTATGACTTCGGATCAGTAGGTTGTGGGTTCAACTCCTGCCTGGGGCACTTTATTTCTAGGGAAAAAGTGGATTTTTCCCTAGAAATTCTTTTGGGGAGATGTATTAATATTTTTATTCAATTTTACGGCACCAGGTTCTTAGGAATATCGTTGTCGGGGGACATATTTTGTATGAACGCAATTTGAAACCACAAAATTTGAAAAACTATTATCTCATTATCGATTATGGCTCTTCGCCTTTATAGCGAGGCTTTAACTGGTGCAAAGCCATTCGTCAACAAAGCCCCAAAACCTCCTTAAACTGTTCAATCTTCGATAGTCTCCACGATCTCGGCGGCCAGATCATCGGGGTTGGGGAGGTTGTCGAGGCGGGTTTTGTCGCGGGCAAGGGGTCTCCAGGGATACGGGTAAGTTTTCCCCATAATGGTACTAGAGAGGAGTGGGGGGTATCGCGGAAGCGTCGCGAAAAGATGAAAAATCCCCCCGGCGCGTTTTGGTGTGAAGATTTGATTGCGCGCATTCAAAGATTTAGTACAATAGTCCCGTCCCCCCCTTTTCCCCCATACATTTTAGGAGACTCACATGTTCAATACCCGTTTGCTGGCCTTGACGGTCTTAGCCGTCCTTTTGCTATTCCTCCCCACCAGTTCAGCCCTCGCCGCCCCACCCAGCGTCGGCGACGTGCTGATCAACGAATACGTCGCCAACGCCACCACCGAGTGGGTGGAACTGTACAACACCACAGGGTCCGCCCTGGATATTTCCGGTTTTTACATTGACGATATCGCAGGGGGCGGGGGCGCACCGAAAGTCATTCCGGCCAGCACAACGATTGCGGCCAACGGCTACTACGTCATGACCTTCAGCAGTTTCCTAAACAATGGCAGTGACGATGTGCGCTTCCTCGACCCCACCCAAACCGTCGTCCACGACAGCACCTCGTACACATCCTCGACCGCGAATTATTCGTGGTATCGGTCCCCGGACGGGGGCGCGTGGAGTCCCACCGAGGCGAGCAGTCCCACACAGGGGAGCGCTAACCCTGGCGGCGGCCCGACCATCAACCCCGGCGACATCGTCATCAACGAATACACCGCCAACAGCACCGTCACCGAATGGGTGGAACTGTACAACACCACCGGCAGTTCCCTCGACATTTCCGGTTACTACATTGACGATGTTGCCAGCGGGGGCAGTGCCCCGGTCGCCATTCCCGGCGGAACCACCATTGCCGCGGGCGGGTTCTATACCCTCGACCTGTCCAGCATCCTCAACAACAGCGGCGATGATGTCCGCTTCCTCAATCCCACCCAAACCACCGTCATTGACAGCACCTCCTACACCTTCGCCACGCTCGAATATGCCTGGTATCGCACCACGGATGGCGGGTCATGGAGTGCGGAAGAGACCGACGCCCCCACCAAAAACGCCAGCAATACCCCGCCCGCCGCGTTAGGGGATGTCGTCATCAACGAATTTGTCGCCAACGCCACCACCGAATGGGTCGAACTCTACAACAAAACCCTGCAAACCAAAGACATCTCCGGCTACTACATTGACGACATCGCCGCGGGCGGGAGTGCCCCCATTGCCATTCCGGCGGATACCTACATCCAACCCGGCGGCTTCTACGTCCTGACCTTTAGTGGCGTCCTCAACAACGGCGGCGATGATGTCCGCTTCCTCGACCCCACCCAAACCACCGTCCTCGACACGTACACCTACGCAACCGCCACCGCCAACAATGCCTGGTACCGCTACCCGGACGGCGGTTCCTGGTCCACCCTCGAAACCGCCACCCCCTCTCAGGGCGCGAGCAATCCCGGCACCGGGGATGTCGCCTGGGTTCCCGGCACGTTCGACATTCGCATTTTCGACGTCGAACAGGGCGACAGTCAACTCATCATTTTCCCGTCCGGGTTCACCATCCTCATTGACGTGCGCGAAGCCAGTTGGAATACGGGCGCGGGCGCGGCCCTCATTGCCTCCAAAATCCAGGCCATCACAGGCGGTACGCACATCAACGTCGGCGTCCTCAGCCATCACCACCTCGACCACATCGGCTATGCCGGATACGGCGGTTTCTGGGGGCTGATCGAAACCCACGGCATCACCTTCGACAAAATTGTGGACCGCAATGCGGGCGCGTGGGTAGACGGGTTCGGCGGGGGCGCGGTGGACGGCACGTGCGACCCCGACCTGGAAATCCAATGGTACAACGTCGGCACGCAATCTGGCACCAGCCGCAACTGGCTCTGTTACGCAACCAATTCCGCGAATACCAACATTTACCCGATCCGCGAACTAGCCCAACTCGGTTCCACCACCCAGATTGACCCGCCCGACGCGGGGGCTATGGTCACGGTCATCCAAACCGACGCCACCGGGGTGCTGATGGTCGACGGCGTCACCCCCCTCCAGGGCGATCACTCCGCCGACGCGGTCCCGCCCAGCGAAAACGACTATTCCATCGCCCTAAAAATCCGCTGGGGAAGCATTGACTACGCCACCGCAGGCGACTCCGACGGGGAGTATGCCACCTCCAGCTTTGGCTACACCT
>JABWBV010000600.1 GCA_013359445.1 Anaerolineales bacterium
CTTCGGTGGCGGCAGGTTCTTCGGTGGTGGTGGCCGCGGGGGTGCAGGCAGATAGAATCGTTCCAAGAACGACGACTAGAAATAACAATAGAGATATACTTTTCTTAAACATTGAATTTTTCTCCTGATGAAAAAATGTTGAATAGGGGTGAGAGAAGGAAGGGGGTTTACTCAAGTTATTTTTGATCACCTCCTTTCAATATCAAATGGAAGGGTGCTTTGGACCCCAAAAAGGGCCTGGTCTTTTGTGTTTTTAGTTGCCTGGAAAAAAGCGACCGGATTTGATATCGATAAGTGGGCCTATCTAAAGTGTAGCAAATTTTTGCCTATGCCCCATTTGGGTACTCCCGGTTTCATGAGGGGATTCCCCCCTATTCTTAACAAAATCTTCACATTTGTTGACTCCCCCAGAATTATCGGGATGCTCCTCCGAAATTTTGAAAGCGAAACGCTTACCGGCTCGAACCTTCCAACTCGACTTTGGGGTGGGGTATCTCGACCTGCATCAACGAGCCTCCGCCGGGGCGGGGTTTGAGGAGCATTTTCCCGCCCAGGAGGGCCACCCGTTCGCTGATGCCCAACAGCCCGTAGTGTCCATTTTTGGAGAGCGTTGCCAGGTCAATCTCGTCAGAAAAACCTGAGCCATTGTCTTCGATAGAGACGAGCAAGTTTCGGGGGGTGGTGTGTTGCAGGTTGATTTGCACCGAGGTCGCGTGGGCATGTCGGCGGGCGTTGTTTAACCCCTCTTGCACAATGCGAAAAATAGACAACTCGGTGGTTTCGGGCAGGCGTCCAAGATTGGGGTCGAGATGGAGCAGGACTTTGCTTCCCGTGCGGAGCGACCACTCGCGCGTGTAAGATTGAAGGGCCGCGCCCAACCCCAAACTGTCGATAGTTGGTGGGCGTAGATCACTGCAAATCCGGCGCAGGCTATCGACCAATTCTCGAATACTTTGGCGCACCTCGGCCAATTCGTTTGCCAGGGCTGGGGAGGTTGGGTGCTCTGTTTCGACCCCTTCGAGTTCATAGTTGATGCTCAACATGTCTTGAATGAGTTGATCGTGCAGTTCACGGGCCAGGCGTTTTCGCTCTTCTTCGCGTTCAGATAAGAGGCGTCTTTGGGCATCCAGCAAGGCCTGGTTGGCTTGATCGAGAATTTGGACCTGTTCGGCCAGTTGTTTGGTGAGCTGGCGGTTGAGCATGTCTTCGGCGGCCAGGTCTTTTTCGAGGAGCATTTGATGATAGCTTTGTTTTTCGGCGTGGGCGCGGATGCGGTCAAAACTATCAAAATCCCACAAGGTGGGGGCGGGTTTGGTCGGGTTGGCGGTCCCCAAAAGATAGCTCACAACCCGTGCGCTGGTCGTTTCATCCGTTCGCAGGTCGGCCACATTGCGGCCTTGATTGAGAATAACAATCCGATCGGTCACCGCAAAAAGGTGGTCCAGGTTATTACTGCTAAACAAGACCGCAATGCCCTGGTCGCGCCAGTTTTGAATCAGCCCCAGAAGCCGCTGTTGGTATGGGTAACTGAGCGAAACGGTAGGTTCATCGACTATCACCATTCGGACGGGGTAGGTAAATACGCGGGCGATGGCGATCATTTGACGCTGTTCGCCGGACAGGTTGTAAACTTTTTCGTGCAGGGAGCTAACCTGAATCCCCAATTGGGCGACCAGATGGGTGGCGATCTCTGCCATTTTTCTGTGGTTGAGAATGCGGACCCAGCCCAACGCCCGCGGCCAGCCAATTTCGTTGCCGAGAAAGATGTTGCTGACCACATCGTAATGCTCTGCCAGGGTGGGACTCTGATGGATGACGCCGATCCCTTGCGCACGGGCGGTGAAAGGCCAGAGGAGGCGTTTTTGACCAAAAAAAATGTCCCCTTCGTCGGGTTCGTATAAACCGGATAGCAACATCACCAAGACCGATTTGCCGGAGCCGATATTGCCCGTTAAGCCCACCACCTCCCCCGGCTGAATTTCAAAACTCACCTGTTGGATCACGGGGAGGGTGCCAAAACTTTTTGACAGGTTGTGAACGCGTAAGAGGGGTTCCATTGTGCGTTAATTATACCCGGTGGTATAACTACCTCATGCACACGGTTCGGATATTGCTTGCAGACGATCACGCCATCGTGCGGGCCGGGATTCGGAGAATGATCGAAGAAATCCCTGGCCTGACGGTGGTTAACGAAGTGGGGAATGGCCCCAAAGTGTTTGAAGCGCTTGCCAAAACCCCTGTCGATTGTTTGTTAATTGATGTCACCATGCCGGAATTTGACCCGATTGCCGCCATTCGGAACATTCGGGTGTTGTATCCGGCGTTAAGAATTTTGGTCATCAGCGCGCATGATGATGATTTTTATGTGCAGGGGCTATTGCGTGCAGGGGTGAACGGCTATCATCTGAAGGACCAGCCCCTCAGCGATCTGAAACTGGCGATTGAACGCATTCTGGCCGGGGAGCGGTGGATTTCTAGCCCTCTGATCGAAAAACTGGTCGAACTCCAACACGGCACCCCCGCAATGCCCGTCCTGACTCACCGTCAGCGGGATTTGTTACGCATGTTGCAGGATGGCAAAGATAATCAATCCCTGGCGCAAGAGATGGGCGTCAGCGTTAAAACGGTGGAAAATCACCTGACCCGCCTGTACAAACAGTTGAACGTCCTCAGCCGGTTGGAAGCGGTCAACTATGCGATGCGCTGGCCCCAGGTGTTGGGGGTCCCGGCCCAACAGGCCCCCGCGGTGGACGTTTCCCATGAAACCGACGCCCCCCAAATTTTGGTGGTGGACGATAATCGCCGATACCGGGGGGTGCTCCAAAACATGATCGGAAAAATCTGCCCCCAAGCGATTCTATACGAGGCCGAAAATATCCAAACCGCCGTGCAACTCGCCCAGCACCTGAAACCGCACATGATCCTGATGGATGTCGTATTGGGGGATGAAGATGGCATCACCTGTACCCGCCGGGTTAAGGCGGTCTCCCCGCAATCGCGCGTGATCTTGATCAGCGCGTACCCGGATCGGGAATTTCACCGCTTGGGGTTGCAAGCCGGGGCGGTGGCGTTCTTGGATAAAAAAGACCTGGACATGGCGGTGTTGAAGCAGGTGATCAACGATATTTTGTGACGTTTCTTCCCCAATGTGTTGTGTATTCCGTATGGCATAAGGTCAAAATACGGAATACGCAAAATAAAGTATGGGGGTAACTACTCAGGCCAGACCCTAAAAAGGGTGCAAAGGGATGTACATCCCTTTGCACCCTTTTTTTCTCGGGGCGTTTCCTCTCTAAACCTGAGCGGTGATGTTTATGGGCACACCCCATTTTCTAAGAGAACGGTGTCAATGTAGGGGTTGTTGGTGGGGACGGTGGTGCCGGGGGTGATAAAGGTCAGGACCATGTGGCACGCGTCGGCGGTGATGATCATTGCTCCGTAGTCATCATCGTAGCAGAGTTGTGACCCGGCGACGAGGGTTTGGCAATCGCGTAGGGTGGCCCCGCCAGAGCCGTTGATGAAGTAGTGGAAATTATCCACGATCAGATGTTCGTAGTTGTGATCGTGCCCGGAAAGGACCACGTTTGCGCCCCACGTTTTAAAGGGCCACTGCATTTCGGGGTTGTTGCCGTGGACGCCAGAGGAATACGGAGGGTGATGAAAGTAGACGACTTTCCAGGGTTCGGTGGCGTTGGCGAGGGCGGCTTGGAGCCAGAGCGCCTGAGCGGAGTCCGCGGTGCGGCCATCCGGTTCGTGGGGGTCACTGTCAAGGACAAAGTAGTGGATGGGGCCTTTGACAAAATCATAGTAGCGTTCGTTGCCAGGGAGGCCAAAATAATCGAGATAGGGTCCCTGACAGCCGATTTGATTGCAGGTAATGGACTGGGTTGCCCCATCCCCCCAGTCATGGTTGCCGAGGGAGGGGAAGAAGCGGGTATTGGCAAAAACGGGTTCGATGAAGTCGCTGTAGTAGGCGGTGATGTTTTCGTCCAGGGTGGCGAGTGCTCCGGCGGGGTAGTTGTTATCACCCAGGGTGATGACGTATTCGGGGTCCCATGCCGCGACCATGTCGGCGACTGCGCCCTCGCCGTTGGTATCCTGTCCGTAATCGCCAATGGCGGCGAACCGGGTGGTGGCTTCGTATCCGGCGATCATCCCGGTCATCAGCAGATCAAACCCGACATCCGAGCTGAACCCTGCGCTTTGATGAA
>JABWBV010000601.1 GCA_013359445.1 Anaerolineales bacterium
CTCAACTATCTATTCCGCCAATGCGGGCGATTTCGTGGCCGTCTAAGTCGGTGATGACGACGGTTTCGACCGGTTCGGCGGGGAGGATGAGGGGCAGGGCGACGGAGTGGGCCTGGACTTGGGCGCGCAGGCGGGCCAGCAGATACGCCAGCACATTCCGATCTCCCAGCCCCTCAAATTTCCTGACCAGCAAATAGCCGAGTATCGCGCCGACGACGCCCACCATGAAATGATGGAACAACATCGGTAAGACGGTGGGGACTGCCACAATCAGCACATCCTGGAAACTCAATCCCAAAAACAACTTGGCTTCGTAGTGGAGGACATCCACCGGCCAGTCGTATTGCAGGTCATCCAGTTGCGTAACGGCGTTTGGCATGGTGTCAGAAATAGCCCACCAGGGTCGCGGCGATGGCAACCATGATCAGGCCAACAATGACGTTAATGGTCTGTTTCTTGTATTGTTCCGCCAGTTGCGGGAACAAAAAAGAACCGGCCATGATGACGCCAATCCCGCCAATGCTCAGAATGGCGAGACCTTCAGCGAGGGAAGTAAAATCGAAATCCATGATCTTTCTCCTTTTCAAAAGTTGAGCCGCGCGGTTGAGGCGCGGAGTTGAGGGAATCATTCATCTAACAGGCTCTCCAACGGGATCACAAACCGGAATCCGGCCTGTTCCCAAAGCAAAACGGGTTCGCTTTGTTTCTTGGCGATGGTTCCGGCCACTTTGCCGGAGACGGAGTCTGCTGCCTGGGAAAGTTGCCCGTTGCCGATACTGCCGACCACGCTCAAGGGGGGCGGCCACCAGCCGGGGATTTGCTGGACCTGGGAGAGTTCGGAAATGGCTAAGGTATCGTTGCTGTATTCAACCCCGTCGTGCAGGGCCGTGAGCGTGACCTCACACACGACAAAATCGCCTTCATTCCTGCCGATTTGGACGACTTTTGCACAATTCGAGATAGTCAATTGCAAGCCTGCCGCTTCGTTGATGACGATTTGGGTATCGGTGTAGATTTCTGTGACCGGAAGGGGCGGGGTGAAGGCTAAGGCGGGGGTGGGCGACGCGGTCGGGGTTGGGGTCGCGGTGGGGGAGGAAGTTGGCGTTGGGGAAGGGAGAATCGTCGGGGAACCGGTCCCGTCAAAGGGGACGGTGGGCGTGAGCGTTCCTTCTGGGGTGGGGGTCGCGGTCATAGTCGGGGGTGAGGTTGTGGTAGGTGTAAAAGTTGGCAGACCGATCCTTTGCGGGGCCTCCGCCAGTAATAGCCAGCGTTGCCCCGCCCGTTCGCCATGCAGGATCATCACGAGGGATGGCGCGAGGGCGTTGAGTACTTCGATGGCGTGGCGTTGCATTCTTTGAATGTCCACCAACCGGTACACGACGACCTCACCACTCAATAAGCGGAGGGTGATTTCTGAGCCGTAGGTCAAGGTGGCGACGGCGTTTCCGACTTCGAGGGTGTAGGGCACGGCTACGACGCGGCGGAGTTCTGTGCCTGGCAGCCATTCGGCGACGGCGGGTTGCCACGCGCCTTCGTCCAGTTGGGCGACCCCGAGGGTGAAGGCGACGTTGGCGAAGGAAATGGAAACGGGATCGTGGGGTTGCTTGGGCACGGCGGCGTTGTCAAGGACGAGGGCGTAGGGCGTGGGCGTGGCAAGGGCATTTTCGGGGCGCGGCGTGCGCGTGGGAGTTACGGTTTGGGTTGCGGTGATTGTGGGGGTTTCCGTGAAGGCCAACGCGGTACTGTCTTGATAACGGCCAAAGCCCCAGAGTCCAATCCCTGGCACGGTAAAGACCAGGAAGAGGATGAGTAGTTTTTGTACGGGGGGAAGGGTAGCCATTTTTTGTTGGAGGGTGGCCTGCCCCTGGATGGTTTTGCCGCCCAGGGCGATTTCTTTGCCAGCAAGAATCGCCTGCACACGCGGACTTTGCGCCGGGACCCGTGCCACCTGTCCGGGGGCAATCGGCACCAACCCATTTTCAGACGCGTCCTGATACAGTCGGTCTACGAGACGCACTTTATCACCCAGGCTAAAGGCGTTTTCGCGTTCGACCTGTTGCTGGAAGTAGCTTTCAAACAGTTGGCGGTGTTTTGTGTCCATCTCGCTTAAGGCAAAAAGACCGGGTATTCTGGGAGTTCCAGGCGTAAAACTGCTTCGGCTGTGCCATTGTTTTCCGGTGCTCTCACTTGCGTGCTCCAGTGCAAATAGGGGACTTCGACGGCAATGAATTCCCCGGCGGGGACATCCGGGGAGACTGGGAGAAAAAGCACGCCGTTTTCAGTGAGGCCGTAGGTCAGCCAATCTCCCCGGCGCGCCAGCCCTAACAGGCCGGTAACGCCTTCGCCGGTGTCGAATGTGCCGTTGCGGTTGCCATCCATGAAGACGGTCAAACGAATCAGCGTCGGGGGCAGGGTGGCGGTCGGGGTGGGAGGTGCGGTAGGGGTTGCGGTGAGCGGGGGCGTGCCCGGGGGTTGGGGAAAGACATTACCGGAAGGGCGTGGGGTAGGCGTTTGGGTCGGTTTTTTGTTTCCGCCTTTGTCGGAAGGTGCGGTGGGGGTGATTCCCAACGGGGGCGGTGGGGGCGTGGGAGTCGCGGTGGCTTGTGCAAGTACAGAGAAGGCTGCGGTGGATTCCCAAAGACAGAAAATCAGGATGAGGATGATCTTCCGGGTCATGGGTTCTTTCCTTTGGCGGGGGTGGGTTCAAGGGGTAACTGCACCCAGGCTTGTTCGCCCACCAGGACCGCCAGCCGCGCGGCCTCTTGACGGGTATGGTCGCGTTCGTTCGCAAAGGCCGGATCGGTTTGTAAGCGCGCCGCTAACGTTCCCTGCACATCCCCTTTTTGCGCGTCCTGTAACGCCTGCCGGTATTGCTCAAACAGCCGTTTCAATTTATCGGTGTCCCAGGCGGATTTTTCGGCCAGGTCGTGCAGGCGAAATTGCGCGGCGGAGTCTGTGACCAGCACGAGGGGATCATCCGGCTCGGTGACGGCGTAGGCCAGGAGTTCCGCGCCGTCCGGGAGCATGTCCACCGGATGGAGTTGGCGTAACGTGGCTTGGGCGAGGGGGGCGGTGAGAGAATCGTCCGGGTTCAGCCCCGTGGAGAGCAGGGCCGCCCGTAATTCGGCGATGAATTGTTGGGTAAGGTGGCCGTCCATGAGGGCATAGCGGGCGGCAGTTTCTTTGGTCACTTGAATGGTTTGATAGACCTCGGCGGCGCTGGCTTTGCCCCCGGTCTGGTACGCATTCAAAATTAGCTCGGCTAACGCGGCACTGCCCATGCTTTGCGTCAGGTGATGGCGCGCGGCGATGACATCCCCGGCGTCGAAATATGCGCGTTCAGCCTGTTCGATCAGCGTGAGGTCGGGGGTGAGATACCCGCCGCTTGCCGCTTGTGCGCCGGGCGGAGGTACATGAGGCATTTCCCCGGAGCCGGAAGGAGAAGGCGTGCTGACATCAGGCGGTTTTGGCGTCGGAGTTTGTGCCTGGGCAGGGGAGGCAACATTCACAGGGGCGGGAGAGGTTGAGATAGGTGAGGTGAAGGGGGGGGAATTCGTGGGCGGGGAGTTGATTTGGGATGGATTGCCATTGACGGCATTTCCGGGAAAGCCTGTCGCCATCATTCCGCCGAACGCCGTTGCCAATAAGCTGCTTCCCCCGGTCAGCGCGCCCATGCCCAACGCGGCAGCAGACGAAACGGCGGAGTTGAGCGAGGTTTCGGCGGCTTGGAGGGTGCCAGTCATCGGGCCAGCGGTGAACGCGAGCGACCCGACCGAGACGAAGGCGGTTTGCATCAGCCCCAACGAACCATCCAACGCTTTCCAGGCCTGTTTGACTCCCGCTTGCAAGGCGATGATCACCAACCCCAACCCGGCGATATAGACGATCATCCCGCCGATGCCAAAATCGTTGCCGAAAATGCCCACCCCCAACGCGGCCAAAATGCGAACGAACACCGCCGCAAAGAGCGAAATGACGACAATCCCGCCGTATTGTTTGGCAATATTGCCCAAAATCGTTGCGCCAAACTCAAAGAACCCGAGGGGGATGGCGGCGACAAAGAAGAGAATCAGCACCAGAGAGGCGGCAGTGAGGAGCATCAAAATGAGCGCGACGAGCAAAAGCACGAAGGCGGGCACGAGTGAGAGTAAAGCGAGGAGCACTCCGGCAATGGCCTGGACGCCCATTTCTTGCAGGGCTTCG
>JABWBV010000051.1 GCA_013359445.1 Anaerolineales bacterium
CTGCCGGGTTTATACTGGGCCAGTATGAGCCAGGTTTACCCCTGGGATCGGGGCACCAATTTTGCCGTAGAGATTGGACGACGTGCCGCAGGGATCATGCTCAAAAAATGACCGCCCCCCCATGTCTTCCCTCCCCCTCCTCCAAACCCTCGCCAGTTACCTCCCCGATATTATCCTCCGACGCCTCGCGGCCAACCCCGCCCCGATGCGCGAGCCTAATCTCGAAACTTTCGATGGCATCCTCCTGTTCGCCGATATTTCGGGCTTCACCCCCCTCACCGAACGCCTGAGCCAGCGCGGGCCAGCAGGCATCGAAAAACTCAAAGGGATTCTCAACGATTATTTCGGAAAACTCATCAGCGTCGTGCGCGAATTTGGGGGCGATGTCTTCAAATTTACCGGAGATGGCTTACTCGCCCTCTGGTCCATCGGCGTAGATGAACAAACCCTGCCCGCCCTGGCCCAACAAGCCCTCGCCTGTAGCCTGCGCGTCCAAGAACAACTCAAAGAATACGCCACCGACGAAGGCAAACTCGCCCTCAAGATTGCCCTCAGCGCCGGAAAAATCGCCGTCATCCATCTTGGGGGCGTCTTCAATCGGTGGGAATTTTTCCTCGCAGGCGACCCGATGAGCGAGGTGGGCCATGCCGAAACCAAAGCCAAACCCGGCGAAATCATCCTCGGAGCCAGCATTTGGCCGCTTTTAGCAGAACACTGTACGGGAGAAGAATTTGAACCGGGTTTTTACCGGCTCCAAACCGCCCAACCCCTCCCCCCCCCACGCGCCCGCCCCGCCCCCCCCCTCACCCCAGAAATGGACCCCGGCTTACGCCCGTACCTTCCCGGCGCGGTGCTCAACCGCCTCAGCGCCATGCAATCCGGGTTCCTGCCCGAAATCCGCAACGTCACCATCCTCTTCATCAACCTGCCCGACATGAAATTTGGCATCCCATTGGCGCAGGCGCAGGAAGTGGCACGCGCCCTCCAAACCGCCCTCTATCGCTACGAAGGCAGTGTCAACACCATCGGAGTGGATGATAAAGGCGTGGTCTTCGTCGCTGTGATGGGTCTGCCCCCCTTTTCACATGAGGACGATCCCACGCGCGGGGTGCGGGCCGCGCTGGATATGCACGCCAGTCTGCACGCCATCGGATGGCGTAGTGCCATCGGAATCACCTCCGGGCGCGTGCTGGCGGGCACCGTCGGGTCCGCGATCCGCCAGGAATACAACCTGACCGGAGATGTCGTCAACCTCGCCGCTCGTCTCATGCAAGCCGCCCTCAAAACCCCCACCGGCGATGACATCCTCTGCGACGCCGAAACATATAGCTTTGCCAAAGAACATATCCTTTTTGAAACCCTGCCCCCAACCACCGTGAAGGGCAAAACCGACCCCGTCGCCAT
Source organism: Anaerolineales bacterium (assembly GCA_013359445.1). Classification (GTDB taxonomy): domain Bacteria; phylum Chloroflexota; class Anaerolineae; order Anaerolineales; family JABWBV01; genus JABWBV01. The sequence goes on from JABWBV010000051.1 coordinate 1,405, forward strand.
CTACCGCCCCCAAAAGACTGCCGAACACGCGTTGCGCCCCCGCACCCAAATCGTGGGACGCGAACCAGAACGCGCCCGCATCGCGGAACGCTTACAAAGCCTACAGCGGGGTGGGCCAGGCGGGGTCATTGTGCTGGAAGGAGAAGCGGGCATTGGCAAAACCCGCTTGCTCGAAGACATATTGCGGCAAGCCGAAGCGATGGGCATCGCGGTTCTGGTTGGGGCGGGCGATGCAATCGAACAGGGCACCAAATACCACGCGTGGCGCCCGGTTTTCCGGCAGGTGTTTGGGCTGGATCGGGCGGGAGATTTCACTGAAGGGCAAACTCTGCGAGAAGCCCAACAACAATACATCCTCTCCCAACTCGACAATGACCTCAACCTCAAACAACTGGCCCCCCTGCTCAACGACGTGTTGCCGCTCGATTGGCCCGACAACGACCTGACGCGGGAAATGGAAGGCGAAATCCGGGCCAATAAGACGCGCGAATTTTTGGTCCGCGTGCTCCAAAATTCGGTGGCCCAGGCCCCCAAACTGCTTGTGATGGAAGATGCTCATTGGCTGGATTCCACGTCTTGGGCGCTGACGTTGGCGGTTGCCCAGCAGGTTAATCCCCTTTGGCTGGTGATCGCCACCCGCCCATTCCGGGAAGAGATGCCCATGCTTTTTCGCCAGTTGCTAACGTTTGCGGGCGAAGATCATTTGCGGCTGGCCCCCCTCCCCGCATCGGATGTAGAAGTGCTGGTTTGTCAGCGTTTGGGCGTCCGGGCTTTGCCCAAATCCGTCGCCACCCTGATCCGAGAGCGGGCCGAAGGCCACCCCTTTTTTAGCGAAGAACTGGCCTACGCCTTGCGCGATGCTGGATATATTGAAATTCACGCGGGGGAGTGCCGCCTCACAACCGGGGTGGACCTGGCAACGATTCCGTTTCCGCGCACCATTGAGGGCATCATCACCCGGCGGATTGACCGCCTGAGTTCCGAGCAACAACTAGCGATCAAAGTCGCCAGTGTGATCGGGCGGCTGTTTGCCGTGCAAATCCTGCAAGCCATTTTTCCCGTAGCCGATCAAAAAAATCTCTTGTTCGATTATGTCCATGCGTTAGAAGATCGGGATTTGGTCATTTTGGATACCCCCCTGCCCGATTTAGCCTATTTATTCAAACACATCATTACCCAAGAAGTGGCCTATAACATGATGCTGTTTGCCCAAAGGCGGGAACTGCACCGCGGGGTGGCCGAATGGTACGAAACCAATTACGCCGGGAACCTAGCCCCTTATTATCCTTTGTTGGCCTATCACTGGGGGCGGGCCGAGGTGATCGAGAAAGCGATCCCGTACCTGTCCAAGGCCGGAGAACAGGCTTTGCGAAGCTACGCCAACCAGGAGGCCCTGCACTTTTTGTATGAGGCCCAAAAATTGGCCCAAACCGGACACGGAATCGATGACCTGACACGAGGACGGTGGCGTTTGCAAATCGGTGAGGCCCATCTTGGGCTGGGCAATCTGCGCGAGGCGCGGGAAAATTTTGAAGCAGGGTTGATGCTCCTAGGCGAGTACGTCCCCCGCACCAACCAGCAGGCGGCCCTTCATACTCTGGGCGAAGTAATCCGGCAAATTCGCCACCGCATGAATCCGGCCAAGTTCCACAATCAAAAACAAGACACCCTCGCCATTGCCCCGGACTTATTGCAAGCTTATGAGCGGCTGGGTGAGTTGAATTATTACCTCAACCAGACCATCAAAATCATTTATTACGATTTGCGGTTGGTCAACTTAGGCGAAGCCTATGGCCTTTCGCCTGAACTGGCGCGGAGTTACGGAAATTTGACCGTGCTCTCTGGCATTCTACAATTGCATGGCCTGGCCAACTATTTTCGCCAGCAAGCCCTGACAACCTCTGCCAAAGCCGGGCAGTTGTCCGCGCAGGTTAGCACCCGCCTGACCCTGGGCTTGTATGCGGGGACCCTAGGGGATTGGGAAACGTCCAAACAGTTTTTGGTCGAAGGAGAGCGTGTCTGCGCCCAACTCGGTGATTTACGCCGTCAGGGCCAAAACACCACCGTGCTAATTGAAACGCTTTATCACAAAGGGGAATTTGCTGAGGGAGTCGCCTGGGCCAATCGAATGGAACCTGCGGCCTGGCGACGGGAAGATATTCAAGCGGTGTGTTATGCCGTTTTGGGACGTGCCGAGTGTCACCTCGCCCTCGGGGCTTTTGAAGCCGGGGTGGCCGACCTGGAAAAAGTGGAACAGCTCGTGCGTGAAACCGGCCTGGCCGATGCCAATCAAAAAATCTACAGTTATGGGTTGTTAGGCGCGGTCTACGCCCGTCAGGGCAACGGGATGCACGCGTATGATCTGGCCCAACAAGCCTTAACGGCAGGCTCTGGCACCCTCCCCATTTCCCATTTTATTGTGGAAGGGTACGCGGGCGCGGTAGAAACTTTTTTGCGGCTATGGGAAAAGAAGGAAACCTGTGGGCTTTCCCCCGAACAAAAACGTCAATTGCCCCAAGATACCGCCCGCGCGATGCGCCTGCTCCGCTTATTTGCCTTTACTTTCCCCATCGGCAAACCCTATCTCACGCGCTGGCAGGCCCTCCAGCAGTGGCTCCGCGGACACCCCGCCCAAGCGATGCAAACCTGGCAAAAAAGCCTGGACGCCGCCGAAAAACTTCACATGCCCTATCAAAAAGTGGTGACACATCAAGAAATTGCCCGCCATTTGCCCGAGGACGATCCGCGCGGGCAACATCATCGGGCCGAAGCGAGCAGGCTTTTGGCGCAGTTGCGCACGTGAGCGGCAAAACAAAAGTCTGGGGGCGGCTTACTTCCGCACTTGTTCCCAAAATGCCGCGATCACTTCCCCGATCCGGGTATGAGGGTTCAATAACTGGTTTCGGATGGGGGTAATGTCTATCTGTTGGGCAACCAGTTGGTGAATGGGTTGGGATAATTTTTGATCGCCCATCACGATGGCCCCTAACAAGGTGCGTTCCCCCACCATTAAACGAATGCGGTTGACATCAAAATGACTTTGAGCGGCGATGGCATCGGGGATATCCCGCCAGGTTTCGCTATCGCCTCGCACGATGCCGATGGTGTCATTGTCCGGGGTTTGGCCGCCAATGGCCCCGATGATGGTGGTGGTTAGCCCCGCCAGGCGGGTAACGTTGAGGGGGATGTCTTTTTTATACACCGTAGGGACCCCTGCCATGTTTGCCCCCGCCACGCGCCCCTGCTCGCGCGCGGTGGGCCAGAGGACATCCATCACCGGTTTACCCGTCATCGGATCGCGCACCTGGGCGACATCCCCGGCGGCATAAATGTCCGGGTGACTGGTTTGCATTCGTTCGTCCACCACCACGCCTTTTTCGATCTTCAAGCCGGCGGCCTGGGCCAATTCCAACCGCGGCCCCACGCCAACCGCCACGCCCACAAGTTCACAGGGGATCGTCGCTCCCGCTTTGGTTTTTACCCCACTCACCTGAAGCTCGCCCCGCCCAAACAACCCGCTATTTTTACTTAAAATGGCTTCGATTTCCGTATGATAGTGAATTTTTACCCCTTCTTCTTGCAAACGGTGTTCGACAATGTGCGATTCGGTTTCGTCCAACACATTGCCCCAATACCGGTCGCCGCGCAAAAAGTAATGTGTCTTAACGCCCAAGGACACCAACCCTTCTACCATTTCCAGTGCGGTGATGCCTCCACCCACCACCACGGCGGCTTTGGCTTTGCGGGCGCGGCGCATGATCTCGCGGGTGTTGGCAAAGTTGTCGAGTTGAACCACGCCCGGGAGGAGGGTGCCGTCCGGGAGTTTTTCTCCGGGGACCCCGGCGGGGCGGGCTTGTGCCCCGGTCGCGAGCAGTAACCGATCGTACCCCAGGGTTTTGCCGTTCGAGAGGGCCACTTGTTTCCGAGCCGGGTCCACCCCAAGCGCCTGGGCGGTGACCCAGTGGATATTCAGCCGTTTAAAATCTTCGGGGGAAAAGGGGGAGAGTTGTTCTTCGGGGATTTCGCGCGTGAGGATGTAGGCGAGGCCGGGGCGGGAATAATAGCCGTCGGGTTCTTCCCCGATCAGGGTGATGTGCCCCGCGGGGGCGTGTTTACGAATGATTTCGGCGGCGGAGACTCCGGCCGCGCCAGAACCGATGATGAGGAAGTGGGTCATTTTTCGAAGAGGTTGGATTTTTCAAACCGCAGAACCCCGCGCGGGCACCGGGTCACACACTCCCCGCAGGTGAGGCATCGGCTGGCTTTGACGGGTTCGCCCAGCCACGCGTGGCGGCGCACGTCAATCGAAATGGGACAGTGAAAGGAGCAAATGCCGCATTGTACACAGCGGGAGGCATCGGGCACGACCTGCCCCTGGCTGAGGGCCTGGCGGCGGGTTTGTTCGGGTTTGAAGAAGGTGTCGAGGGACATGAGGGAGATTTTGGGAATAGTGAATGAGGGAAAAGGGGAATAAAAGTTTACCATCGTAATTCACTATTTTAAAAGTGTCGCGTAGTAAATGGCGCCAATGATGTGGACGAAGGCGGCGAAGAAGAGGGTCATGCCGATGGGGACGTGGACGGCGTGCCAGAGGGCAAGCAGGCGGCGCGCCATAGCGAGGGAGGCAATTTGGCGTTGGAGTACCTGGCGGCGACGAAGCAAACTTTCGAGTTGGTGAATTTGTTCACGGGGCAACCCTTGTAGTTGGTTTTTGAGTTGCCACCATTGGAAGCGGGTCTGCCATTCGAGCAGGCCGCGGCCAAAGATAAGGGCTAGTTCATTTTGTCCCTGGCCGCCCGCACTGGCTAAAAGCGGGCGGAGTTGATTTGCGGTGCGAGGATAGGCGGTGAGCCAGTTTTGTAAAGTGGTTTCGCTATCTGCAATGGCTTGTTCCAGGTCATCCGATTCTAACACAGCGCCATCTGCCGAACGGGGGACCGCGGTGTAGATATATCGCCCAACGAAGCCGCTCAATACGACGACGATCATCAATAAGGTCACAACGCCCGCTAACCCGTTAAATTTCCAGGAGGAGTGTAAGAGCACAAGGTATGGGCCTACAATTCCTGTAAAAATGTGGAATTGTAGCCAGTTTGCCATTTTGCCCCAGCGCGCACTGCGGCTCCGTTTGCGTTGGGAGTACAGGAATTCGGTCATCAACATGAGGAGGAAGCCTATCACCCCAAACGAATGGCCAAAAAACTCGCGCGCGTCGGGAATGCCGCCCTGCGTGATAACCACAAACAAGTATAAAACGGTAATTCCCACAACGGCAACGAAGGCCAGCCAAAGTTCGCGTGCGCTATTTTGCATATTTTTTCATCCTATTCGAGCGCAGTCTGCTTCATGAAAGCGCCCTACATGAGTATACGTGGAAAAAGGATGGATGGGAAACCATCCATCCTTTTCTGATATGATCCTGGCCTTACTTTTGGGCAACAGGCGAAGGGGTGGCGTGGCAAACCTGACAAGAAGCCAGTTGGGTGCTGGAGATTTGTTTTGCCCGTGGGGTAGAAACTTGCGCGCCATTTTGAAACCAGGTGGGCAGGTTCAAGGCCCCAATCCCTTGACTTGAATCTGTATCCCAACTGTTCGTGTTATGACAATTGGAGCACTGTTCGCCTTGCGGGTGATCTTCATCATCGGGTTCATCGCCTTCGTGGCAGGCCAGGCAGTTCGAATTGCCATCGTGTTCGAAATCCCAATTGTTGGTATCGTGACATTCCGAACATTGCCCGCCATAGTGCCCGGAGGGGGGATTATGACAGGAGGCGCAGTCCGTTTGGCCGGAGTGGTCGAAGGTGGCACCGCCCCATCCGCCTGTGTTATGGCAGTTCGAACATTGCCCGGAATAGTGCCCGGAGGGGGGATTATGACAAGAGGCGCAGTCCGTTTGGCCGGAGTGGTCGAAGGTGGCACCGCCCCATCCGCCTGTGTTATGGCAGTTGGAGCATTGGCCCGAATAGTGCCCGGAGGGGGGATTATGACAGGAGGCGCAGTCCGTTTGGCCGGAGTGGTCGAAGGTGGCACCGCCCCATCCGCCTGTGTTATGGCAATTCGAACATTGCCCGGAATAGTGATTGGACGGGGCATCGTCGTTGTGACAGGAGGCGCAATCCGTTTGGCCGGAGTGATCGAAGCCCGCACCGCCCCATCCGCCTGTGTTATGGCAGTTAGAGCATTGGCCCGAATAGTGATTGGAGGGGGCATCGTCGTTGTGACAGGAGGCACAATCCGTTTGACCGGAGTGATCGAAGCCCGCACCGCCCCATCCGCCTGTGTTATGGCAATTCGAACATTGCCCGGAATAGTGATTGGACGGGGCATCGTCGTTGTGACAGGAGGCACAGTCGGTTAGCCCGCTATGATCGAAACTGGCGTCGCCCCAGTTGCTGGTGTTATGACAGGTGGAACATTGCCCAGAGTAGTGATTGGAGGGGGTATCATCGCTATGGCAAGCGGTACAGTCCGTTTGGCCGGAGTGGTCAAAGTTTGCGCCGCCCCACCCGTTGGTGCCGTGGCAGTTGGAGCATTGTCCGCCATAGTGATTGGAGGGGGCATCATCATTATGACAGGAGGTGCAGTCGGTGAGGCCACTGTGATCAAAACTGGCATCGCCCCAATTGCTTGTGTTGTGGCAATCCGAACACTGCCCCGCATAATGATTGGCGGGGGCATCACTGCTGTGGCAGGAGGCGCAACTGGTCTGCCCGGCATGATCAAAGCTGGCGTTCGCCCAGTTGGAGGTGTTATGGCAATTGGAGCATTGTCCGGCGTAGTGGTTGGCAGGGGCCTCGTCGTTGTGGCAGGCGGTGCAGTCCGTTTGGCCGGAGTGATCGAAGGAAACATCGGCCCAATTGGCGGTATTGTGGCAGTTGGAACATTGCCCCGCATAATGGTTGGCGGGGGCGTCACTGTTATGGCAGGAGGTGCAGTTCGAGGTATTGACCACGCTGTGATCAAAACTGGCGGGTGTCCAGGCGGTGGTGCTGTGACAGGCGGAACATTGTCCGTCGAAGTGGTTGGCGGGGGCTTCGGCGGTGTGGCACGAGAGGCAATCGGTTGCGCCGTAAAGGGCGTGATCGAAGGTGGCGTCTTGCCAGGAGATGGGCGTATGACAGGTGGCGCAATCCCCTTCAAAGTGGGCGATGGGGAGTACGTCCAGGTGACAGGAGGTGCAATCGATTGGCGTTCCGGCGTATTGCTCGGAAGGGTGGCAGGTGGCACATTCCAGGATGGCGTGTTGCCCTACAAGAGGATAAAACGCGTGTTTGGCTCCTTCACTGCCTGGAAGGAAGGTGATACCGGTCGGGGTGTCTAGGCCATTGGCATCTGGGGCGGCGTTGGAGGCAGGGTCGGTATCCGGCATAATTTCAATTCCGGCAATCCGACCTAAATTAGACAAGTTCGCCGCTTCATTGCTTCACATCAACGCCAGGGTGGAAATTTTTGCCTGGAGGGCCTGAAAAACATCGGGGTTTTCCGTGGGGACGATTTGGAGGGTGAGGAGCAAACTTTCCAGTTGTTGGACCAGGGCGAGCAGGCGACTGCGAAGTTCGGCTTGCGTGGCGGGGTCATCTTCAGAAATGAGGGCAACCGCGTTTGAGGCATGGTCAAGCGCCAGGTCCAAATATCGGATGGCCGTTAATTCGTGACGTGTCCCGGTGCGAATGACCAGATCGTCAATTCGCTGTGCCAAAAGGGTTAGCTCGTAATTTGCACGTGTGGTGGCCCCCGGCGTTAGGGCGGCGCGTTGCCGCTCTGCGAGGTATTGAACCGGGAAGACAAAATTTCCCGGGCGAAAGGGGCGTACCTGGGACAAAAAGAGCATAAAAGCCCCCCCTAAAATCAACAGCAAGACAGAAAGAATGGTGGCGCGCAGGAAAAATTTTCTCATAACATCCTTCTCCAAAATTACCTGTTTCCGAAATCAACAGGTTTAGTCATCATCGCCCCCCCCGCCATCGTCGTCCGCATCATCCCAATCGCTGGTGTTATGACAGTTTGAACACTGTTCACCGTGAGGGTGGTCATCTTCGTTGGGTTCGTCGTCCGCGTGGCAGGAAAGGCAATCGGCATTTCCACTGTGATCGAAGTTCCAGTTATTGGTGCTGTGACAGCTGGAACACTGTCCATCGTAATGATTGGCTGGGGGATTGTGGCAGGAAGTGCAGTCGGTCTGCCCGGAGTGATCGAAGGTGGCATCGGCCCAGTTACGGGTGTTATGACAACTGGAACACTGCCCGGCGTAGTGATTGCTGGGGGTCTCGTCGCTGTGACAGGCGGCACAGTCCGTTTGCCCGGTGTGGTCAAAACTGACATCCGCCCAATTGGTGGTGGTGTGGCAATTGGAGCATTGCCCGGCGTAGTGGTTGGCCGGGGCCTCGTCACCGTGACAGGTGGCGCAGTCGGTTTGCCCGGTGTGGTCAAAACTGACGTCCGTCCAATTGGTGGTGGTGTGGCAATTGGAACATTGCCCGGCGTAGTGGTTGGCCGGGGCGTCACTGCTATGGCAGGACAAACAATCATTGGCCCCGTACAGGGCATGATCAAAAGTGGCCTCTTGCCAGGAAACGGGGGTATGACAGATGGCACAATCGCCCACAAAGTGATTGACCGGAAGAACGGCTTGATGGCAAGCAATGCACGCCGTGGCGGTTCCGGCATATTGTTCGTTGGGGTGGCAGGCCGCGCATTCGATGACGGCGTGTTGTCCGAGTAAGGGGTAAAAAAGATGCTCGGCGCCCTCACTGCCCGGGGGGAAGGGTACGCCGAGGGGGTCTAAGAGGGTGTCGGAGGGGGTGGGGGAAATTGCCGGGTCATTTTCTTTGGAGGAGGGGAGACTTTCGGCCCCTGCGGGACTTTCCGAGTTATTCGCGCCAGCGGGCGAGGAAGCCAACAGAAAAGCGAGTGTATCGACTTTCGCTTGCACGGTTTGGAAAATTTCCGGGTTTTCTTGGGAAAGATTTTCCATTGTCAGAAGGGTTGCTTGCAGATATTGAAGCATCAAGAGTAAACGCGTATGGAGGTCTAACTGGCTTTCAGGGGTGGCAATGGTTGCGCGGGCTACACGTTCCGAGGCATCGGTGAGGGCTAAATCCAGATAATGCAGGGCTGAGGCGGTATGAGGGGTTTCCTTCTCCAAAATTAGATCGTCAATACGGCGTTCCAACAAAGCGAGTTCGTAATAGGCGCGCCCGACCGAGCTAAACGTGAGCGCGGCGCGTTGCCGCTCCGCCAGATATTGAACGGGGAAAATCATATTGCCCGGTCGAAAGGGACGGAGTTGGGAGAGGAAAAGCAATAGGACGCCCCCAAAAATAACCAATAAAACCGTCAAAAACGCAACGCGTGGAAAAAACTTTCGCATGATCGTAATTTATTAAATGTGTCTTTCTAATCGCCTTCGTCTTCCAACCCGGTGGGGTGGCACTCCATACAATTGGTAATGTCGGAAATGCCTTCCTCGTTGTGTTCCTCGCGCATTTCAACGGGGTCGTGGCAGGCGTCACAAGTGTATTGGACGTAGGTGGTGGTATGGCAGGTTTCGCAGGCAATGACACCTTCTCCGCCGTGATCGAGTGGGAAGGTATGAACTTTGAGACTGGCGGGGGTCCAGGCAGTGGTGCTATGACAGGTTTCGCATTGCAAGCCAAAGACTCCGGCGTGAATGGAAGGTTCCTCGTGGCAGGCCACACACTCGGCGGGGGTACCGGCAAATTGTTGGTTGGCGTGGCAGGAGGCGCATTCGATTTCGGCGTGCCGCCCGTCGAGCACAAAGACGCTGGCGTGGTCAAAGTCGTGCATTCGGTCTACGCCGTCGTGGCAGGCCAGGCAGTCTGCGCCAAATTGCTGTTCGTGGGCGGTCATAAAGGTGGCGTCAGCTTGGGCGTGGCAGGTGGTACAAACCTTTTGGTCCATCGTTTCCAGGTTGGTTACATGGCAGGAGGCACAATTGAGAACCTTACCCGAAAAGTCGGCTTGATGTTGGGCAAGGCTGAAGCGCGTCTGGGCGTGGTCGAAGGCGGTCTCCCCCAATGTGGCGGGGGTCCACCCGGCGGGGGTGTGGCAGGTCTCGCAAGTGGGATCGAATAACCCCGCGTGGATGGCGGGTTCCGCGTGGCACGCGGCGCATTCGGTGGACAGGTCCGCAAATTGTTGGTCGGTATGACACCCCACACAGGAGGTATCGACGTGTTTTCCTTCGAGGGGGAAGGCGGTCTGGGCGTGATCAAAATCCGTCATCCGATCTACGCCGTCGTGGCAGGCCAGGCAGTCTGTGCCGAAGTCTTGTTCGTGCTGGGTCATGAAGGGGGCATCGTGATCCGTATGACACGTCCGGCAGGTTTGTTGGTCCACGCTGAAATCGTCTCCCGGATGGCACCCCGCACAGGCGAGGGGGGCGGCGTTGTAATCGACCTGATGCCAGAGCAGGCTGAACGAGGTAATCGTGTGATCGAAGTTTTCGACACTCGCCAGGGTGGGATCGAAATCAGGTCCTTGATGGTCCGCATGGCAGGCAAAACAGGGCAGTTGAGGATCGAGTTTTGCGTGCAAGCCGTCGGTTGTCGCCAATTCGGTTTGAATTTCCGTATGGCAGTCCAGACACAACACGGCTTGTTTCGTTTTTAGGGGTTGGTGGCAGGTGTTGCACGTGGCGATTTCGGCATGAGAGGCCACCCCGCCGCGCGTTTCACCAGTTTCTGCCTGTGCGGTGAGCGGGCCAGGGCTAAACATTTGCCCGCCTGTAAGCCAAAATAGCAAAGCCAAAATGACCGTCAAGAACAACGTCAAGACGATCCCGGAAGGAGAGAGAAAGGGGTGTTGTCGCCGCATATTGTTATAAAAAAGGTCGAGAGAACCGAACCCCGAAACATTAAGAAGATACTCATTCAGTCGGATAAATCTACAGAAAGTTACGGGCAAAAAGGAAGCAAAATTTAACTATTTTTAATGGTAATTGTTCACCCAGAACAGAAGACTCCCAAAAAAGGAAGAACGCGCTTAATGAGGGCTTTAGCGCAAAACAGCCCAGGGTTAAACAAAAAGTGCATTGTCTTTGGAACAATGCACTCGTGAAAGAGACTCGCTGAAGGAAATGTCTGTGTGAGGCAGGCGTTATTTTATTCCTTCCCAAACAACGCACATAACAGCCAACCCGCCTCACACCAGGAATTGGGGGTTTCGGCCAACATGCCATTATAAGGGGCCACCACACCTTGCAACCCAGTAAACGGCTCGTGCAGTTCCGTGTCTTCAAGCGGGATCGAAACAGGGACTTCGAGATGCACAGGCACTTCCAACAATATGGGAATCGTCTGGTCGACCGGCACATCCATGTTTAAGGCGATGGGTAGGGAGGCTCCGGCAGGGAGGATAATATTGGTGGGAACCTGAACCCCGTTGAGGGTCACAATTGTATTGGGGATCGTGGTGTTTTCGGTCAGGATAACATTCGTGTTTTGATTGAGGGTGAGGGTGAACTGCACGGGAATGGTGTCATCGACCGTGATGGTATCTTCTACAATCACCGTCGTTTCAATCGTGGCCGCGTCCATTTGCTCAAAGTTAACCTGCAAGCCGCCCAATAGCTGATCGCCGATGAGCGCCTTCAGGGTAAACAACTCATTCAACAACACAATCAAAACGATGATCAACACCACCGTCGTCGCCATCGAAATCGTGCTGGCTATCGTCCAAAACGCATACAGGAATTTGCCGCCTTGCCAGACCACGCGGTTTTCGCGCAACTTCGCCATCCGCTCCCGAAAATCCGGGCTGGTTTTTTGAGGGGTTTGGTTCACTTGGTCAGAAGAGGGTTCATCTTCTTCAGGGAAATCTTCAAATTCGTCGGACATAGGTTTTCCTTGAGGATGTGGAGAATGTAGGGACTGTAGGCACTCACGCTTGACAGAGATCGTCTCGAAAAAAGGATGGCTGGTGAGTATTTACCAGATAATTTTTGCCATAAAAAAGGCTACCTTAAAAAATATAGCATAGGGTGGGGAATTTGGGAAATGGAACCGGCGCGCAAATTAAGCCAAAACCGCACGCACCCCCCAAGATATTAATTTTCCGCGACTTTTTCAGGTATATCCGGGGAATTTTTCTCCCGCGCCCACTGGATCATCAATAAAAACCCCAGCCCAATCACCATCTCCCCAAACAACACCCCGCGTTGTTGCCAAACCCCAAACGTCGGAATCCGCGGAAACGCCTCGCTCCCAAACCCAAACACATCCGCCATCCCCGATGCCACCGCAATCACATAGCCCGTGCTGACCAACCGTGAACCAATATCCGCCACAATCGTCAACGGCTCACCCTGCCAAAGCGCAATCAACGCAATATATCCGCCCACCCCAATCAACCCTAACCCAACCAAAAACACCGCAATCTGCACAAACCCCGTCACCGGACTGCGATCCAACCCAAACCACGCGGGTTCCGCCCCCAGTGCGAAAATCACCAACCCGATCACCGCAAAAAGCACCCCCACCCGCTTTCGCACCGGATGGTTCCGGCGCTGGCGAGGGAAAATAGCTTGTGGACGAGGGCGATCAGCAGGGATAGGCATGGGAGGTTTTGAGGATAAGTTCCTACCAATTCCTAATATTCCCACAAATTCCCAAAATAGGGGAACGATGGGAACTCATCGGAACTCGTAGGAACTTGTAGGAATTTATGCGGGCAAAGTTTTTTCCAAAATGCGTTGCCAGTTCAGGCCGAGAATATTTGCAATGTCGGCGTCGGAATAGCCTTTATCGGCGAGGAGCGGGGCGAGTTTTTGCAGGTCGGCGATGGTGTCCACGTCATACCAGGGGGGGAGCAGGGTGACGTTCAAGTTGGCGGCCTCTGCCAGGGCGAGGGTATCGGTCAGGACGTGCGGGGTGCTCATTTGCACGCACCGCAACAAATCGGGGTGAGGCTGTTTCATCCCAATGAGATAGTAACCGCCATCCCGCGTGGGGCCGAGGACAACATCCGCCTCCGCCAGCCCCTCAAACGCCAGGGAAAGGTATTCGACGGGGAGGGTGGGGCTGTCGCTATCCATCACCACGGCGCGGCGCGCCCCACACGCCAGGGCCTCGGTCAACAAATGATCGAGCCGTTCCCCCAGCGTAGCTCCGCACTGACGAGTCAGGTGCATGTCCGGGGCCAGGTGGCGAAAGTAGGGTTCGGCCGGTTCGGGCAAGTAGCCGATCACGCCCTGGAATCCAGCCGCCCGTATGAGGTCTAGCGTGTCCTGCAAGAAACACGTATACAGATCGGCGGCTTGAGTGGGGGTGAGGGGCGGGCAAAGGCGGGTTTTGGTTTGTCCGGGGGCGGGTTGTTTGGCCACCACCATCAGGGTATCGGATGGGTAGATCATGTGAGCAATAGCCCAATTTTTGCCAGGCGGTTGCCGCGTTCTGCCGGGGCGGCCAATTTGCGGCGAAGCCAGGCATCCACTCCTAACGTGCGCCCGGCGGCGGTGCCGAGCATCACAAGCGAGAGGGCGATGATGGTGCCATAACTCCATTCCCATTCGAACGGGCGCGGAATATTGGCGAGGCCGATGTAGAGTTGTAAAGAAACGCCCAGCGAAACAATGGCCCCGAAGCGGGTGAACGCGCCGGTCAACATGGAGAGGAAAATCGAGAATTCCGCAAGCCAGATCAGCCAACCGGTAATCCGAATCTGTGGGATGACGACATTATCGAGAAAGGCCGCATTCAACTCCGCCAGGGGGGTGATGTTGAGGCCAATCTTGGGCAACCCTGCCGGACGCATATCCGTAACCAGCACCTGGCGCGGTTTGGACGCGAAGATTGATTCCAATCCCATCCAGTAGCACAGGCCGCCGCTCCCGTTGGCATCCCAGTGGTTTTGCTCCGCCGGAATGGGAAACGCAAAATCTTCCCCGCAACCAAAGTCCGGGGGGAGTTTCCAAAAAAGTTGGGTGAAAAACAAGTAGGCTAATAACAACCGTCCCGCCACCACGCAGACTTTATAGAGCGTGGTATCCAGACGGGTAGTGTGGGAGTCGAATAAGTTGATCATATTTTTTCCTTGTAATTACCACTGCCCCGCGGCGCGCAAGCGTGCCGCGTGTAGGATTGCGATAACGGTCATACTATCGCGGATTTCACTCCGCTCGACCATTTGGACGACTTCCTGAAAAGGCAACACTGCCCGTTCAAAGAACTCGGTTTCGTCGGGCGGGGCCTCGGCGCGGAGCAGATTGCGGCCCAGGTATAGATGCGCGGTTTCGTGACAAATGCTTTTGGAGGTGTGATAGGTGCTGATCCAGAGTAGTTCATTCGCCCGACAACCGCCCTCTTCCATCAACTCCCTTTGGGCGGCTTCCTTGGGCGACTCTCCGGGCCGGATACCGCCGGTGGGCATCTCCCAGCGATGATTTTCCTGGTGGACGTAGCGGTATTGGCGGACCAAGATGACATGGTCCTCATCTACAAACGGCAGGACGCCCACACATTCGCCGAACTCACACACCCCGTACAGGGTTGTGTTCCCGTTGGGCAGTTCGGCAATATCTTCGCGTAGGCGCATCCACTTGTTTTTGTAGATTTCGCGTGTACTGAGGGTTTTCCAGGGCTGGATCATCACCACACCACCAGACAGGTTTCCGTGCGACGGACGCCCACGGCGCCCGCAATCCCGGTCGTCACTCAATTGCCGAGTGATTGGAGATCAGGACTTTCGACGAAGGCGATCAGGTCATACCGCCCGGTGACGGCGTGGACTTGTTTAATGATGGAACCGTCCAGTTCCATGTCAGGCAGTTCTTGAATCAGGTCTTGGACACGGACAGGTTCGGCTTCGATGAGAATATAGGCTTGGATCATGGGGTCTCCTTTGTGGTTGGTGAAATTACGGTAAACCGGCCTTCCGCGACTTAAGCATTTGTCGCGGAAAAAAGAAGTCGCGGAAGATGATTTTTATACCTGGTGGTGAAATCTTTTCATGGTGACTACTGAATGAAGTGATTGGTTGGTGTTTGTGGTTTGTAAACGTGGATGTTCCGCACGGGAACGGCGTTTTTACCCTCAGGTAAAGGTCATCAAAGGAACAGAGCCAGTTTGTTCGAGAATCTCCAACTGCTCTTGAATCCGCTCGACGGAGGTTCTCAGGGGGAAAACGTGGTTGTTAATCAGCATATCGGAATCCGTCGAGAGGGGATGCCAGTACACCCCGTCCACGCTTACGGTCACCTCTGGAATCAGGTTGGTTTTATCCAGTTCCAACCCCTCGCGCGAGAACCCGCGTTTCGCCAGCGGGCGGACGAAATGGTCTTCATCCGGGATGCCCAAACTGCGATGGAATTCGCACAACTGATCGAGATAGGGGGCGTTGACCGGGGTCTCGGTCGTTCCCAGCCGCACACGGAAGCCCTTTTCTTGCAGTAAACCAATTCCCTCCACCGTCTTGGCCCAGGCCCCTTTGCCCCGATAAGCGTCGTGGTCTTCAGGTCGCCCCCCGTCCAGGCTGACCTGTACAATCAGGTTATCGGCGGGGACCTGCGAGGCGGCCGCGACCCGTTTTTCCAGGCGAGTCCCGCGCAAGATCATCGCATTGGTCAGTACGGTGGTACGGACGCGGCCAGCCGAGTAGGCCAGCATTTCATAAATATCGTTAAGGAGGAAAGGCTCTCCACCCGTAAAAAAAATATCGCTGAACCCCAGTTCCACGGCCTCGTCTACCAACCGTTGAACATTCGCGAATCCCAAAGCCCGACGCGGCACATTGGGGCCAGATTTGGCAACGCAGTACGAGCATTTTAGGTTGCAGTCGTAGTTGGTGTAAATCCACAGTTTCCACAAGAACGCGGGAGCCGGGTGGCAATTTGAGCTAGTCATTGTCAATTGCGGAGGGGAATCGAGCAGATCAGTCATGAGCACTTCCGTTTTTGCTCAAGGAGGGTTCAGGGGTGAGCAATTTCCCGGCGAGGGGGTCGGTAACGTCCAATTCCGCCCGAGGCCGGTCTGCAGGCAAACGCCTCCCCAACTTTATCGCGGCGAGGTCATTGATCGAGTGCCGTTCCCAATACAGGGTGTGCTCAATGACTTGCCGAATCGTCCAGTCATCATCCGGGGCTTGCCCATCGAGGTCCCGATCATCCAACCCGATCAACGTAGCGATCAAATTCGCCCGCGCCCGGAGGGTTTCGGCCATGAGCCGATCCACCTGCCCTTTTTGCATTTTTCGCGCCCCGTAGCGCAGGCTGTAAACCTGCCCCGCGTGCATTTGTTCGTGATCAATGTTGTGGTTCAACAGATCGCGCACATTCCCTCCCATCGCACAGGGATGGTCAGAGAGATCATCCAGTTCCGCATCGCTCAAATGAGACAAAACACCCAGTGTTTCGTGGAGCGAGGCGAACAACATTTCGATTAAATCATTGACTTGTTTACCCATGAGAATCCTTTTCGATTGAATTTCAGAAGAGCGGCATCCCGCACACCGCTTTACCAATAAAATCGTACAACACATCTGTCGTGGGGGCCATGACGGTGGCCGCGCGGGCATCGCGGAAATGCCGTTCGATCCCTACTTCTTTGCGGAAGGCCGCACCCCCGCACACGCGCATTGCCAGGTCAGTCACCTCTGTTGAGGTTTCGCCTGCCGCCGCTTTTACCTCCAGCACACGGAGCATCGCATCCGCCCGGTTGGTTTCGATGGCGTCCAGAGCATCCAGCAACAACGCGTGAACCATATCGGTCTTGACGCGCATCCGGGCCACGTAGGCGCGGATGGTGGGGAGGTCGCTCAAGGTTTGGCCCAGGTGTTCAAAACGCGCGCCCGCGACATGCGCGGCGGCTTTGGTTGTGGCAGATTCCATCGTTCCAAGCGAGAACGCGGCGTTCATCAATTGGAAATAGGGTAGGACAATGGACATCATCATGTCGAAGCCGCCCCCGTCTGGGCCGAGCATCGCCGCGCGGGGCAGGGCAACCTCGTGCGCGGTGATGGGGCTGGAAGCATTGCCGCGCAACCCCAACCCGTTAAAAGGGGTTGGAATGGACAGGCCGGGCGTTTGGGCGGGAACCAGCCAGATCGTGCTGGCCCCCTCCGCACCCAGTGGGCGGCTGGACCATACATAGCTGTCCGCCTCCTGCGCGGATGTAACCCATCCCTTACGCGCATCCAGGTGAACGGTCCCGTTGTATGGCGCCGCCGTGCTAACCGGTGCCCAAAAATGACTGCGTGAACCACTCTCGGAAAAGGCTAACGTAGTCAGATGTTTCCCCGCCGCGATGTCTCTCCGCACCGCTTCCGGGCCGTGGGCTTCGATGACGGCTGTCCCGGCGTAGTGCATGGCCAGGACCATCGCGGTGGAACCACATTCGCGGGCGACGCGCTCCACCGCACGCACTGCACCGCGCAAACCCTGCCCGGCCCCGCCGACTTCAGGGGCGCTGATCAGGCCCAGCAGGCCGCTTTCTCCTAGCGCGTTCATCGCTGCGCGGGGGAATGTGCCGGTTTGGTCTATTTCGGCGGCGGTGGGGCGAATGACCTCCACCGCAATAGTTTCAAGCGTTTCCAAGTAAGGTGTAAGAGAGAGGACAGATGGCATGACGGACTCCTAATTTTATAAACTCCAATAGACCCCGCAACTGGCACAGGCTTTGTTGGGATGGGGACTGAACAGATCAGCACGGAATTTCTGGTAGCGCGGGGCGTTCCAGATTTCGGGAAAGGGGCGTTCCAGGAGATTCCCCAAAATCAGACTTTCATAATCGTTTGTGGCAAAGGGAGAAATACAGCAAGGCAGGCAATTGCCGTTAGCGGTCACGTAAGCGGTTGTCCAGGGGCGGAGGCAAGCCCGCCATGGGGCAAAATCCGCGGGGCGGGCGGCGGCCAGGCTATTCAGCGGGTCCCGCGCACCGGACGCTCGAAAATCAATCCCTAATGTAACACTCAGCTCAGCACACTCTTCCATCACTTTTTCTTCGTAATCGTCTTTGCCGAAAATCGCCATTTCATCGCGCGCCATCCCATATTGTTCGTCGGGAACGGCGGCAAAATAGACCATGCGTTGTACATACACTTCCGGTACGCCAAGACGCGCGGCCAGGCGAACCAGATCGGGAAGCTCGCGCAGGTTTTCTTGCGAGGCTACGCACCAGATGGAAATACGCGGGGTGTCCATTGCCATGCGGGCTTTCGTTCGGATTAATCCTTCCAAGCCCTTTCTCAGTTTTGGGAGTAGATTCGCGCCCCGGATACGCGCGTAAGTTTCGTCCTTCGCGCCATCAATCGAGCAACGATATTCGTCTAGACCGCTTAGGATCAGCTTTTCCTGCCATTCGGGGGTCAAGAGAGTCCCGTTGGAGTTGATGATGACCTCCACCTTCCGCCCTTTGAGATAGCGGATGATTTCGGGGAGTTCTCGATTTAAAAGCGGTTCCCCGATCCCGTGCAGGAGCGCACGTTGCATCTCGGGGAACTGTTCGGCGATGGTCACAAATTCATCAAAGGTCAGGGATTTGAGCGGTTCACGATTGAAGTAGGTGCGCGGGCAGGTTTCGCAAAGCAGGTTACACCGGTTGGTAACTTCGATGAACACGACGCGGGGGTGCAGTTCGGCGATGGGGCCGCGTAAATTCCCCTCTGGAAGCCGGTATGCCTCTGGTAAAAAAATTTGTTCAGGAAGGACAGGCACTGTATTAATATTTAATGGAAACAAAACAGGGGAAATAGACAACAGAAACCTCCAAAAGTCTTCTTACAAGCCATGAATTAAATGCCATTGTAGCGATGGTTTCTTACGAATTTCTTACAGGCAAAACCGATCCTCTTGAATTCTGTAGAATTGTCGGTCAGGGCTAACGTTTTCCGCCCCAGTACATTGAGGTTTGTGAGTTACCGTTCCGTATTCGATCATTGACTTCGCTGTAGCTCGTTGCCGCAGGTCGCCGCCCAAATACTGTTGAGTAAGGGCTGGAAGTTGCCAGGATCGAAAACAGCTGACTGAGACTCCCCCCCCTTCGAAACTGGCTACGTTGCCCGAATTACTTACTGATGTTACGCAAGGTGCGACGCACTTCCGAGTAATTTTTATTCCGGCTCCGAAGTCTTAATCCTGGCTTTTCTCTAGGGTCAAGTGCGTC